>DATNPC010000728.1:0-8376 GCA_036703375.1 Allocoleopsis sp. | reverse complement strand
CCAGTTGATCGCTATCAACTGGTTCATGATTATCTAGTCGCGTTTGTCCGCCATCAACAATCAGCTCGATTAATCGCAGAGCTAGAGAAAGAGAGAGAACAACGAAAACTTACTGAAGCGAAGTTGAATCAGGTTCTGAGGCAGCAACTCCGAGAGGCGCGACGGGCAGCACTTACCCTAGCAGGACTGCTAGCGGCAATAGGAGTATTGACAATATTAGCAGTCTTAGTTGGTATTAATACGTACCTCACAACTCTTAGTTTATCCTCATTCCAAAACCAGGAACTAGATCGAGTAGTGTCGGCTTTAAGAGCAGGAAGACATCTGAAACAGCTATCAATTGCAGCAATACCTGAGACTCAGTTTAGGGTTGTAACGGAGCTGAGTCAAGCAGTATACGGGGTGCAAGAACTCAATCGATTTGAGAGGCATAGCAATGTTGTCACGAGTGTTAGTTTTAGCCCTAATGGTCAAATGATAGCTTCGGCTAGTAAAGACAAAACTGTAAAACTCTGGAGCCTTGACGGCACTCTTCTCAAAAGTTTGGAAGGAGTTAAAGGACACGCGGGTAGTGTCACGAGTGTCAGTTTTAGCCCTAACGGTCAAATGCTCGCTTCAGCTAGTGAAGACAAAACTGTAAAACTCTGGAGCATTAATGGCACTCTCCTTAAAACTTTTAAAGGACATACGAATAGTGTCACAAGTGTTAGTTTTAGCCCTAACGGTCAAATGCTCGCTTCAGCTAGTGGAGACAAAACTGTGAAACTCTGGAAGCTAGACGGGACTCTTCTCAAAACTTTGAAAGGACACACAGGTATTGTTACAGGAATTACCTTCAGCCCCAATGGTCAGATAGTAGCTTCGTCTAGTAAGTATGATCCTGTTAGACTCTGGAGTCTCAGTGGCAGGGAAATTAGCAGCATTAATAATTATGGTGTTATTGACATAAGTTTTAGGGCTGATAGTCAAATTATTGTTTTGACCAATAAAAATGGGATAATGAAATTCTACGATCTCAATGGCACTTTGCTCAAAAATACTAGCGTTGACCGCAGATATACTCAGCCTAGCTTGGTTAGCATAAGTATCAGCTCTGAGCGTGAGCGAGTAGCCTGTGTTGACAGTCATGAAGAGAATAAAGCAGTAATCAATGTTTATTCAAAGGTCGGGTATCAGCAAGAAAAATTGATTGAGCATAAGAAGAGGATCACCGACCTCAGTTTTAGCCCTAATGGCAAGCTATTGGCATCAGCTAGTGAAGACAATACAGTGAAACTCTGGAGAATTGACAACGAATCTTCTCATTTCACTCAGAACAACAGCATCATTACTAGTATGCGTTTTAGCCCCGATGGCAATAGCATTATCACTGTTAATAGTGATAATACTGTTAAGCTCTGGAGCAATAGTGGCACTTTTATCAAAAATCTTATCAAGTATCATTCAGAACCAAGTTTTAGCGCAGATGGCAAGACTATTAGTACTAGCAGTGTTAACAGTATTGTGAAGCTATTGACTATTGATGGCAAAGAGATTCAAGTTTCAAGCGAACATGGCGATAGTATTACAGACATTACTTTTAGCCCTGACAATCAAATCATTGCTACTACTAATGCCGATAAAACAATAAGTCTTTGGCGGAATGATAGTACTCCGATAAAAACATTGAAGGGGCATACTGATATCGTTCATCAGGTCATTTTCAGTCCGGATAGCAAAGTTCTTGCTTCTATTGGTGATGACAACGTAGTGAAACTGTGGAGCAGTGACGGCGCTCTCATCAAAACCTTGGATGGAAATATTACTGGACTTCCAAGCGTCACTTTCAGCCCGGATAGCAAAGTTCTTGTCACTATTGATGGTAACAATGTAGCAAAACTGTGGGGCAGTGACGGTATCCTCATCAAAACCTTAGAGGGATACCTTGATGGAGTCAGTCAAGTTGTGTTCAGCCCAGATAGCAAAATTGTTGCCTCTTTTGGTAATGACAATATAGTGAAACTGTGGAGCAGTAATGGCACTCTCATCAAAACCTTGACAGGGCATACTGATAGCGTTACTCAGGTCATTTTCAGCCCTGATAACAGCATCGTTGCTTCTCTCAATGGAAATTACGGATACTATGGAGCTAGCAACACAAACACAACCATAAAACTTTGGCGGCGTGATGGTACTTTGCTCAAGTCTATTGTTAATTACGGTGTCCAATTTATCTATTTCAGCCCTGATGGCAGTATGATTGCTTCCATCAATGCTGACAACACCATCAAACTTTGGAGTCTTAATGGTACACTCCGCACAACTCTTATAGGTCACACTGGTGAAGTCACAAGTGTCAGTTTTAGCCCTGATAGTAAATTAGTTGCCTCTGCTAGTGCAGACAACACTGTGAAACTTTGGAGCAGTGATGGCAATGAACTTACAACTCTCCGAGGTCATGATGAGAAAGTTGAGAGGGTTAGTTTTAGCCCTAGCGGCAAGATCATTACCTCTGTCAGTAACTCTTATAACAATGAGAAAGCTACCTCTACTATCAAGCTCTGGAGCAGAGACGGAAATGAAATCCGCAGTATCCAGGCTAATAGTTCCGATTTTGGTACCGATTCCGAGCGCAAAATAATTACTTCTTCTTTCAGCCTGGACAGCAAGTCTAATTACACCGTAAAGTTCTGGAGCGAAGCTGGTAGAGAACTTAAAGAGTTTCAAGGCAAGGGAGAGAGTGCCTATTATTTTAGTCCTGATGGTAAGATAGTTGCTTTGGCTACTGCTAAGAATTATTTGCTGGAACTTTGGAGTGTAGCTGGCAATTTTCTAGGAACTCTCAAAGCTCCTAGTGATGTTAATAGTATAAGTTTTAGTCCTGACAGAAGATTAGTTGCCTCTGCCGGTGATGACAATACTGTCAAACTTTGGAGCCAAGATGGCACTCTACTCAAAATCCTGAAGGGTCATACTGATAAGGTCAACAGTGTCACTTTTAGCCCTGATAGTAAGACCATTGCCTCTGCCAGTGATGATAAGACTGTCAAGCTTTGGAGTAGTAACGGCACTCTAATCAAAACACTCAAAGGACATACTGAGAAAGTCCGCACTATCATCTTCAGCCCTGATAGCAAGACTATTGCTTCTGCCAGCAATGATAAGACTGTCAAGCTTTGGAGTAAAAATGGCACTCTAATCAAAAACATTGAAGAGAGTATTGGTGATGCTAGTAAGCTAAGTTTTAGCCCGGACAGCAAAATGTTAGCCATTGCTACCGATAATGAAAATGCAAGTGGGACAATATTAAAGTTTTATATCCTTAACAATAGTATCTGGTTGAAAGATACCCAACTTGAGACCAACAAGGCGTTATCAAGCATAAGTTTTAGCCCTAACGGCAAGGCTATTGCTGTCACCAGCAATAATGAAGTATCAAATGAAGTATCAATTGTGAGTTTAAGTGTTGATGAACTAATAGTGCGCGGTTGTAGTTTGGCGCGTAATTATCTGAAAACTAACTCTAATGTTAGTGAGAGCGATCGCAAACTCTGTGACGGCATTCCCACTCAAAAGTAGAGAGTCGCTGCATCCCTTGCCCACAGGTTATTTCTATCCCTGTTCACTTACGATCGCACTGGCAAACTTCAAGCCTGCTAACCCTTTCATACCCTGACTAGAAGCCAGGGGTTTTCAGGAATTTGTCTTATTATGCCGGAGTCAGCATAATTAACTGCTGATTGAGCAGCGATCGCACTCCATCTAAACCCAAGTGGGCGCGACTCAAAATATCTTCTACCGTTCGCTGGACTGCTGAGTTAGCATCGCAAGCTTGCAGGAATGCAAACTCTTTTTCTGACAAATTGACAATCTGATAATCGTAATTAAACAAACACTTATTCGGCCATCCATCCATACAAGGATTTCGTTCGGGAATGGCTGTTAGTAAAGTCTCATCCGATGACCAATCGACTTGAGGGATAGGAGGACGGGCTAAGAAAAATTCGTAATGAGTAACGGCTTCTGGGTCTAATAGCTCAATTAATCGATAACATTCGCGATCGCTTAACCCTTCAGCTCTGTCTATCAACTCCGAATTCTCCCCTAAAAGCCGCTCCAATTGCCAGTAACGGGGATTAGAAAAACCAACAAACTCTAAACCCGAAGCATCGATCAGTTCAAACAGCGTCTCGATGTTGTAATCGATCTCCTGGGGATGAACGTACATATCAGCAAAGTTAGCATCCCGCTGATTTTCTAGAGACCAACGTTCTTTCTCTCGTTTGACTAAACGGTTATTTTCTGGTAGTGATGCAAAGATTTGACGACCCAACTGTACGCCATCGCGGTAATCGCCTCGCTTCTCGGCTTGAAGAATCGCGATCGCTTTTTGCATCAGTTGAATCTCCCATCGTCCTAACTCCGCATAGACAAATATATGCATGAGTCCACCAGGAGCTAACTTGGTGGCAAGCGTCTGTATTCCTCGAATGGGATCGGGTAAATGATGTAAGACGCCGACGGAGTTGATCAGCTCGAACTCTCCCTCCAACTGGTTCGCATCGTATAGGCTCAAGTGATGAAACTCGACCCGATTGGCTCCCGAACGGCGGCAACGTTCTCTGGCCACCTCCAATGCACCTGCACTCAGATCGATACCTACCACAGAGGCTTGAGGATTGAGGTGGACTAAATACTCAGTCCCCACACCCGTGCCGCACCCCGCATCTAAAATTCGGATGTCCTGTCTCGGGGGTTTTTGCCCCGTACAAAAGTTGTACGCCGCTAACCAATTCCAGCGCCAGTTATATCCAGGGGGTGGCTCATCTAGTAATGGTTCTGGCGGAAAAGGGTAAGTATTGTAAAGCCGCTCAACAGCAGCACTCGTATCCTGAGACGTTTCCATGCACTCACAGCAGGTAAAAGGGACTGAGACTGGGGGCTAGAGCTGAAGAAGTACGCCACTTTCGTGTAGGCTTATACCATTAGGGGGAGAGTGGCACAGAGTCATGATAGGAATGATTACCTAGAGCTAATTGCTCTATTTCCTTTAACTCTTAGTCCCTAGCCTCTAGTTCTTATCTAGTATCATCGAACACAGCGTTAGACATTGTAACAAAACTTATGGTGTTTCTCAGCTTGTGACTTCGATCGAGTACGATCGCTTTGTAATAATCTGGAATTTTGAATCGTGTTCTACACACTTCTTAATAAATAAGTCCAGAACATCAGAAACGTTTTAATCTAAAGACTGACCTGGGCAAGCTCAGGACTTTGTTTATGGAAGGCGTCACGGTACTATCCCATCCATGATTCGGGATGGGAAAAAATACCGGTTGCTCAGCCTAAAACAACCTAAAGTGGCCTGCATTGGCACCCTGGTCAGACTTAACACAGTAGCAATTTTGTCGATGGGAGCTTTTGAGAACCAATGAGTGTTAAGGCAAGTGGTGGAAGCTCAGTTGCGCGTCCGCAACTATATCAAACAGTTCCGGTTTCAACAATTATTCAAGCTGAACAACAAGACCGGTTCTTAGGAGCTGGTGAGCTAAGCGAGCTTGCCAACTACTTCCGCTCCGGAAATCAGCGTTTAGATATTGCCGATATCTTAAGCAAAAACGCTGATCTGATTGTTTCACGCGCTGCCAACCGGATTTTCGTCGGGGGTTCCCCGATGGCTTTCTTGGAAAAGCCTAGAGAAGACGTGGGTCAAGAGTTGGTGCTGGCAGGCGGCGGCACTGGCGATGTTCGTGAATCCATGAAGTTGGGAACTGCCACTTATGTTGAAAGTGGTGGCGGATTCTTGGAAGGGTTGCGCTCGATCTTCAGTGCATCGGGTGGCGGCTCAGCACCGGCAGGTTTCCGACCGATTAATGTCGCCCGTTATGGCCCGAAAAACATGCAGAAGTCCCTGCGGGACTTGGCATGGATGTTGCGCTATGTGACTTACGCGATCGTTGCCGGTGACCCCAACATCATCGTCGTTAACGTCCGGGGCTTACGGGAAATTATTGAAAATGCTTGCTCTGGAGATGCCACGATTGTAGCGCTCCAGGAAATGCGCGGTGCTGCCCTCGGCTACTTCAAGCGGGATGAGGCAGCGAGAAACATTGTTAATCAGTATTTTGAGATTCTGATTAATGAGTTTAAAGCGGCAAGTCCCTCCGATAAACTGCGGCAGCGCCCGAAAGGCGACCAGCAAGGTCTGCAACTGCCCCAAAGTTACTTTAATGCGGCAGAGCGGCGTCCTAAGTTTGTGATGAAGCCCGGTTTGTCTTCATCTGAAAAGCAAGAGGTTGTCAAAGCAGCTTATCGGCAAGTCTTCGAGCGTGACATTACCCGCGCATACAGCCAATCCATTTCTTACCTGGAATCTCAGGTCAAGAACGGCGACCTCTCGATGAAAGAGTTTATTCGTCGCCTCGGTAAATCGCCTCTATATCAAAAACAGTTTTACGAACCCTTCATCAACAGCCGCGCTTTAGAATTGGCGTTCCGTCATTTCCTCGGTCGCGGTCCTAGTTCCAGAGAAGAAGTTCAAGAGTACTTTGCGATCGTTTCTAACGGCGGTCTAGCGGCTCTCGTCGATGCGTTGGTGGATTCTCAAGAATACTCCGATTACTTCGGCGAAGAAACCGTTCCTTACCTCCGGGGATTGGGTCAAGAAGCCCAAGAATGCCGCAACTGGGGCATGCAGCAAGATTTGCTGAATTACAGTGCGCCGTTCCGCAAAGTCCCGCAATTCATCACGACTTTTGCTCGCTACGAGCAGCCGTTACCAGACCAGCATCCTTACGGTTCTGGCAACGATCCGTTGGAAATTCAGTTTGGGGCAATCTTCCCGAAAGAAACCCGCAATCCCAATACCCGTCCGGCTCCCTTTGGCAAGGATACCAAGCGCATCCTGATTCACCAAGGGCCAGCGATCTATAACCAAAACAGCAACCCCAGGGCGCGAGGTGAGTTTCCAGGTTCCCTCGGTCCCAAAGTGTTCCGCTTGGATCAGCTGCCGTTATCGGGCATTAGCAGCAAGAAGAACAATGCTGCTAGCGTCAAATTCTCGGAAAGCTCGACCCAAAAAGTGATTCGAGCTTGCTACCTGCAAGTGTTTGGACGCGATGTCTACGACGGTCAGCGCCAGAAAGTAGCGGAAATCAAGCTGGAAAACGGCGAAATTCCCGTGCGGGAGTTTGTCCGGATTCTGGCGAAGTCGGAATTGTTCCGCAAGCTGTACTGGACTCCGTTGTACGTGTGTAAAGCGATCGAGTACATTCACCGTCGTCTGTTGGGTCGTCCGACTTATGGTCGCGCCGAAAACAACAAGTACTTCGATATTTGCGCTAAGAAGGGCTTCTACGCTTTAGTGGACGCGCTGCTCGATAGCACCGAGTACTCAGAAGCGTTTGGAGAAGATACCGTTCCCTACGAGCGCTATGTGACTCCAGCCGGTTTGGCGCTGCGCTCGGTTCGACCAGGCAACCTGGGCGAGGATATTGGTACCCGCGTTGACAAGGAAGTGACGCCACGCTTCGTCGAGCTGGGTCAAGTCACTCAAGTGCGGACAGAACCCGACATTCAATTCCGCATTAATCAAGGTGTCACCACCAAGCGCGAACAAACCAAAGCCTTCAAGCTCACCGATACGAACGACAAGACAGCCGTTGGCATCCTAGTTCGAGCTGCTTATCGGCAGGTCTTCGAGCGCGACATCGAGCCGTACATCGTTAAGAATGAATTCTCTGCCCTGGAAAGCAAGCTGGGCAATGGCGAAATTAGTGTCAAGGAGTTCATTGAAGCCCTAGGCTATTCGGAGCTTTACATCAAAGAGTTCTACACGCCTTACCCCAACACGAAGGTCATCGAGCTAGGAACAAAGCACTTCTTGGGTCGTGCGCCTGAAAACCAGAAAGAAATCCAGAAGTACAACAAGCTTCTTGCCTCTGCGGGCATCCGAGGCTTTGTGGGAGCGCTGGTGAACAGCATGGAGTACGCTAAAGCGTTTGGTGAAGATACGGTGCCCTACCGTCGCTTCCCAACCCTACCAGCCGCCAACTTCCCGAATACCGAGAAGCTGCATAACAAGCTGACCAAGCAGGATAAAGAGCTGGTCGTTCCTAGCTTCGAGCCGGTGAAGTCCCGGATGGATGCGTCGAAGCTACCGCTAACCGGAAAAGCGATCGCAGATCTGAAGGCGAAAGAGCGGCAGATGGATATGAGCAAGCCGAAGTTCATCGAACTCGGACGCTCCTTCCAGAACGGCGACGGACAGTCCGTTGAAGCGGGTGTCGGTACCAGCCGCCGCAAGCCAGCACGGATTTTCCGCATGACCATCGGCGCAAACCAAGCAGAAACGGCACTGGTGATTAATGCCATCTACTGTCAGGTGATGGATGTCTT
>DATNPC010000727.1:0-3092 GCA_036703375.1 Allocoleopsis sp. | reverse complement strand
CATCCCACAAGAAACAAGCTAAATCCCAAGTTGCTTTTTTAAGCAAGGGCAGCTTAGGAGAATTTTTTAGAGGTTGGGTAAGGCGATGGAAACCTTAGAACAAGTGCGGCACACCTGGAGTCAGGTCGTTGAGCGGTTCTGTGCCGATGGGCGTCCGCTCGTCCGTACCACTACGGCGGTTGAACCTGCTGACTTACAGGCGGCTTGGACGACTTGCCTCTCGTCCGTGCAGAATGTGTTTGCGAGGCATTATGGACTCGCCGCAGTGGAAGAGCGATTTCAAGTCCCCCAGGACTATGCGATATTCATGCAGGCGATCGGGGGCGGATGGAGATGGCCCTACAGCTTAGAGTGGTCGCTATTCGATGCGGAGACAGTGGCGCATCTGACAGTCGAGAACTTCCAGTTGTTTGTGCTCGGGGCCGAGGAGAACGACGAGCCGGTTCTCGACTCAGGCTTCTGGCTCAGTATCGGCGGTTGGTCAGATAAGCATGAGTATATGCTGTGCTGCGACTGCACCCACAGCCACTACGGAGTGGTGATCGACGGGCACGACTCTCACCCGTGGCTCAACGGCATCGAGTTTGGTGGCTGTTACCGGATGGCAGACTCGTTCTTAGAATGGCTGGGGATGCGTGGACGGATTGCCAAACCCTGATACTCAAATGCTCACAAATGGAGCTTACATTCGGCTTTGAATCTGCCGTTAGCGATCGCCTTCCTCACCCAACAAGCTACAGAAGCATTTCTACTTAAGCTAGCCTAATAGGTAAACTTATTATTCCGAAGCTTATGCCTCTTTCTGAAATACTGCCTGCTGTCAATCAGCTATCTCACCAAGACAAGCTGCGACTTATCCATTTTCTTCTACTGGCAGTAGCAAAGGAAGAGGGTTGCGAACTTGAGCCAGCTAATCATCAGACTCAAGAAGGTTTACTCAATCAACTAGCATCGACTGAAGCTGTTGTGTGGTCGCCCTACGATGCTCATGAAGCGGCTCAAACCCTGTCAGATCTTCTAGCGGTAGCAAAGCAAAAAAGCGATGCTTGACGGCAAGCGATTTCCTTTCATCGAGCGTACCAACAGCCTCGGTCTTTCTAGCAGCTTGCCGTATCTACCAATAACGCTGACCTACACAAACCGTTCTGTAGAAGCGATGGCTTTGCTGGACACGGGTGCAAGCGTCAATGTATTGCCTTACGAAATCGGCTTGCAACTGGGTGCAGTTTGGGAGGAGCAGACAGTCCCAATCCAGTTGAGTGGAAATCTAGCTCGGATGGAAGCACGAGGTTTAGTACTATCAGCCATAGTTGCTGAGTTTCCCTCTATCCTGCTTGCATTTGCCTGGACGGAATCTAGAGAAGCTCCACTAATCCTCGGTCATATGAATTTTTTTGCCGAGTTTGATGTGTGTTTCTATCGTGCTGACTTCGCTTTCGAGTTGCGTCCAAGAGCAAAATAACTGTTCTAGCTGAGATCGCCTTTAGCCTGATGAGTTTGCAAGTGTTGCCTGCTGAAGAGAGCTTATCGCTCATTCATTCCCTCCCAACTTCTCCAGCAATGCTTGCCACGCCTCAATCTGCTGCTGTAGTTGCTGAATGCGATCGCTAATCTATCCTTCTTGTAGAGAAATAGTGCAATTGCCAATCTTGCAGTGCGATCGCTCAATGTAAAATCGAGCAGCAAAGATTTCCTGTTGCCATGCCCGACTCTATCCAATAAGAAGCTCGCCACATCCTCGATACCCTTGCCTTTACCCCCTTCGAGCAATGTGTCTTCCCCTCAGTCGGGAATTTGATACTATCCCTACTAAAGTAGGTTTATATGCATTTCGGCATTACTCAGAAGGGTTGCTCTACATTGGCAAAGCCAAAAACCTACGAGACAGGCTACGCAATGGACACAAAGCCTTTCTCTGGGGTTGGCTCGATCGCTACAATCCAGAGGACGTGCGGATTGCCTATGTCACTCTCAGCCAGTGGCAAAGACCAGGGCTATCATACGAAGCGAGAAACCCTCCTCCTCCAGGCAACAAATCCTCCCTACAACGTCAAAATTCCTAGAGAATCATGACTCATACCCTCACCACCCAACATCTTCCCCCAGAAGCGATTGCTCAGCTTCTTAATTATTTGCCTGACTACATAAAAGCTGCCCTTTTGGAGAAATCCACTGAACTGGAATGCTCCCTCGAGGCTACGATCGAATTGGCGATCGCAAGCTTCCTGGACGAAGAAGCGTTTAGCTTTGAGGATTGCCTGCTTGCGAAACGTCTGAAAAATCCTGCCTGATCTGACCGCGATTGCCCGATCTCAAGTGCGATCGCTCATTGATTCCCTCCCAACTTCTCCAGCAACGCTTGCCACGCCTCAATCACTTGTGTAATTGCTGGATGCTATTACCTACGGGATATCTACGCTTCACGCACCTCGGACGATGGGGAAAAGCGATAGCACTTTCATTGCCTGCCAACTTTAGAACAGCAGCTTCAGTCAAGGCAAGTTTAGGGTGGTGGATAACGGTTATCTGTCTGTTTTGCCCCTCTCTTATCCCGAACTCACGTTGATTTAAAGTCCAGCAGTGCCTGCTGTGCCGCACGCCATAGGAACGTGATATCTGTACCGATTGCTAAGAGGTTCACTCCTGCCTTTTGCCAATGCGCTGCTTGTTCTGGGGTAGCGCAGAATATCCCGGCTGGCAGGTTATGTTGCTTGCAGGCCTGGAGGATAGAGTGTATCGTATCCACGACTTCAGCATCTTGGACTTTTCCCAGTTTATGGAGCGAACCTGAAAGATCGTAGGGACCAATCAGTACAGCATCAACTCCCTCAACTGCCAGGATTTCATGAATGTTTTTCACCGCATCAATGTGTTCGATTTGGAGAATAATGGCGGTGCGATCGTTGGCCTGTTGCACGTACTCTTGGAAGCTAATTCCATAACCTTGCGCCCGCGCTATCCCAACCCCTCGAATCCCTTGAGGTGGATATAAACAAAGGTTGACAATCCGCTGTGCTTCTTCGGCAGTTTTGACTTGGGGAACGATAATCCCATCAATCCCGATATCGAGGACTTTCTTCAACCAAACCTCA
>DATNPC010000726.1:0-2046 GCA_036703375.1 Allocoleopsis sp. | reverse complement strand
CACCCCAAAGAATCACGAGTCGCAACGCCGGTTTTAGAATTAATACCCGTTGCTGTTTCACACAGTTTTTTGACTTGAACACCATCTAGGATCGCATCGGTGAAGTCAGCACCGCTGATATTGACATCATCAAAAATCGATCGCAGCAGAAGCGTCTCCACAAGGACAGCATCGCTTAAATCTGCACCAGTCAGGTTCGCCTGATCCAACATCCCGTAGGTTAAATCTGCTCCGTGGAGATTGGATTGAGTCATTACAGAGGCGCTAAAAATCGTTCCCCGCAAGTCGGCACCTGAAAAATTGGTCAGCTCCAAATTTGCGTTGGAAAACTCAGCTGCCCGTAAGGTTTGACCAGAAAAATCTTTAGCTTTTAGCTCGGCATTGCTGTAGGACAGAGGAGGAGGATAATCCGCTGCCCATGTCGGTAAGGGACAGCCCAAAAGAGCGATCGCTAATAAAAAGGCAGCTAGTTTTCGCAAAACCATATCAAATTACTAGTCCGCTGGGTAGTAATCCCATGGTAATGAGAGAATCGTACCCAAATCCACTTGCTAAGTTTCTCACTGAAGCGTTAAGGTACCAAGACTCTATTGAAGCTAAATGGGATACTGAGATAAAGTTATTCAACAAAAGTCATGCCACGCTTCTTGTTAACTTGGTTGCTCACGGCTGTAGCGTTAGTGATTACAGCTCAAATAGTACCGGGCTTTGTGGTCAAAAGTTTTGTAGCTGCCCTGGTAGCAGCTGTGATTTTAGGATTAGTCAATGCGATTGTCCGACCAATCCTGGTTTTGCTGACGCTGCCCATTACGTTTGTTACCTTAGGCTTGTTTCTATTGGTAATCAATGCCCTCACGATTTGGCTAGCTGGTGCGATTAGTCCTGGTTTTCACGTTCTGGGCTTTCTGCCTGCTTTGATCGGTTCAATCGTTCTGACTATCGTTGCTAGCGTGCTGAACTTCGTCGCCGAGCAGATTCTCTAACCCAGTGAATTTAGCTCAGCTGATTGGGTATCAAAGCCTAGATAGCCCCGTGGGGTAATCATCCACTCCCCGTGGGTACGAGTACTTTGGTTGCCAATCAAAATTGTAGTGAGCATATCAATGGGTGTTTCGGGGAGTTTTTCTAGAGTCGTCAGGGTAATCTGTTCGTCTTGCCGATAGGCAGAGCGAACTACAGCAACTGGAGTCATCGAGTTGCGGTACTTTAAGAAAATCGCTCTTGCTGTAGCAATCTGTTGAGTGCGAGTTTGCGAGCGCGGATTATACAAAGCTGTGACAAAATCCGCTTGCGCGGCCGCTTCCAGACGCTTCTCGATCGCTTCCCAAGGCGTGAGCAAGTCGCTGAGGCTAATCGCGCAGAAGTCATGCATTAACGGCGCACCGACACGCGATGCCGCCGCTTGTAGGGCAGTAATTCCAGGAAATACCTGAACTCCAGGTGTCTTGCCATCCCATTCCATCGCCCGGAGTTCCTCCATTACTAATCCCGCCATACCGTAGATACCGCAGTCGCCGGATGAAACAACGGCTACGGTTAAACCCCACTGTGCCAGTTCAATCGCCCGTTGAGCGCGTTGGCGTTCTTGAGTAATCGGGAGTGCCTCTACAATTTGTCCCGGACGCAGTAGAGGAGCAATTAAGTCAATGTAGAGAGAGTAGCCGATTACCGCATCCGCTTGCGCGATCGCGATTTTAGCAGCCGGTGTTATCTGGTCTAATTGTCCCGGCCCCGTACCAACGAGCAATAGTTGACCTGTACGTCCAGTGTATTCCTGTTCGGCTTGAGCGATCGCAACTGTCACGGCCCCCGGTTGACTCTCTAATTTAAAAATTTGTTTGGCTACCCGTAGGGGTACGACATGGGTTGCCCCTACACCCGTTGCTGCCACCAGTGCGGCGGCTTCTGCGACGCTAGGAGTTCCGACTTCTTGGTTTACAACGGCTGATGGATTGGGGACGTTCACAGAGCGTAAACTATCAGCCGGGAAGGTACGTAACGGCCAATGTCGTTCGCCACACAATTGAACTAATCCCTCTTCATCGG
>DATNPC010000725.1:0-13120 GCA_036703375.1 Allocoleopsis sp. | reverse complement strand
GATTATTTGGTTGTTTGTCTTGTAGGGGCGTGGCATGCTACGCCCCTACGCTGTTTTAGAGCGAATGGCACTGACTTCGCCCACCCGACGATGATTGGGAAAGGTGCAGAATGTCAATCATAAATGTTCAGGAGTCAGTGCTACTCGTTTTAGAGTTCGCGATCGCAACCGTATTTTTCTCGAATGTGAGTATTGAAGTATTGACCGACGGAAGCTGTGCTTTTTAGCTCCTGATAGACCTTTTCCGGAATGTCGTGATACTTGTAGATACTGCCATTGTTGAATTCTACTCGTAGGGTTTGAGTTGCAGCATCGTAGTCGAAGGACTTGATGACGTTGCTCGTACTTTTGAGCAAGGGAAAGGCGATGACATCCCGAATGCTGGCCGAATCGCTTAACAGCATGACTAAGCGATCGATCCCAATCCCTAGTCCGCCAGTTGGAGGCATGCCATACTCCAGTGCGGCGATAAAGTCTTCATCCACGCCTTGAGCTTCTAAGTCTCCAGCGGCTTTTCGGGCTGCTTGGGCTTCCAAGCGATCGCGTTGGTCGATCGGATCGGTTAACTCGGAGAAGGCATTGGCCGTCTCGCGTCCGACAATGAATAGCTCAAAGCGCTCCACCAAACCGGGCTTGTCCCGATGCGGCTTGGCTAGGGGAGAGATTTCTACCGGATAATCCAGCACAAACGTCGGCTGAATCAGGGTTTCCTCACACTTTTGTTCAAAGCATTCGTTGAGCAGCTTGCCAATCGAGGGACATTCGTTCACCCGCTCAATCCCGGCTTGGCGAGCGGCTGTTTGAGCTTCTTCTAAGGTTTTGAACTGAGTAAAATCTAAACCCGTTTTTTCCTGCACGAGTTCGTGCATCGTCACTCTGCGCCAAGGGGGTGTTAGGTCAACGGATTGCCCTTGGTAGGTGATTTGTAGCGTTCCCAAGACGTCTTGCGTGACGGTGGTAATAAGATTTTCCGTCAGTTGCATGATGTCGTTATAGTCAGCGTAGGCTTGGTACACCTCAACCGATGTGAATTCAGGATTGTGGCGGGTGGAGATACCTTCGTTGCGGAAGATACGCCCCAGTTCAAATACCTTTTCAAAGCCACCAACCACCAGTCGCTTTAACGGCAACTCGGTGGCAATCCGCAGGTACAAATCCATTTGCAAGGTGTTGTGGTAGGTGATGAAGGGACGAGCATCAGCACCCCCCGCTTCGACTTGCAGGACTGGCGTTTCAATTTCGAGAAAGCCTTGGTCTTCTAAATAGCGGCGAATGGCGGCTGTGATTTTAGCACGACGGCGGAAGGTTTCCCGGACATCGGGGTTCACAATCAGGTCAACATAACGCTGACGGTAGCGCTTTTCGGTATCGGTCAGACCATGCCACTTATCCGGTAACGGCAGAAGCGACTTCGTGAGTACGGTGTAGCGGCTGACGTTGACGGAGAGTTCGCCTTTTTTCGTGCGTCGAATGCTTCCCTTGACGCCAATGATATCTCCGGTATCCGTGAGCTTCTTGAGTTGGTTAAAGGCATCTGGCACATCCGCCATTGCTTCTGTGATGCGCTGTTTCTCTAAGTACAGTTGAATTCTGCCCGTTTCGTCCTGCAAGTCGAAGAATGCCAGTTTACCCGAGAAGCGACGCGCCATTACCCGTCCCGCGATCGCAACTTCGATATCGACTTCTTCTTCCGCAGGCAAGTCAACAAATTTTTCCTGAAGTTGTGCCGTGTAATGGGTTGACTCCCAGTGGTAGGCATAGGGATTCATGCCGATCGCTTTGAGCTGTTCGACTTTCTCCAAGCGTGCGGCACGAATTGCTTCTAAACTCGAATGGTCTTGTGGTTCTTGTGGGGACTGCTCGGAGGCCATAGTTAATGAAAAATTAGAGGCTAGTATTGTGACACACAGATTCGCATCGTGACAGCTCAGCGTGCGAGAGCGTCAATGCTTTGGTCAATTGTGACATCCTCCTACGCCGAATCAAATATGGTAGCGTAGGCTTCTCCTCAAATCGCTTGGCAATTTCCCTCGGCTCGAAGACGTTGAGGAGGGTTAACCCAGGACTGTATCTTTATCCTTAGTTTTTAACGGACTGCACCGGAGCTTTAGTAAGATTGAATTCTAGCTATTATTAATTATAGCATTCTTTATCTCTTGTCATGTTAATTGGAGGCATGGCAATGACATGCCTCTAGAAATGAAATTGAGGTTAGTTAATCCCCAGTTTTTAGTTGATTGTTATGAATTTATTCAGTCAAAAAATAAATTTTTAATTGAATTTAGGGCTTTGGAGCTAGACAAAAAACCATTAATCCGCTAGTTGCACTTGCACTCGATCGAAGCCCTCATAAGGGAAATTCTGGCGGATGGGGACAGCGGGATTTGAGGTTGTCAGCGGTTCGCTGACGACGATATCTGTATTAGTTGTATCTGTGATTTCCCCCACAACTCTTGGCTGAGCGATCGCGCTATTTGTGTTCTCTGTATTCCCGAGCGCAAGCGACGAAGAATTTCCTAAAAAGAAGCGGTTGAAGTCTTGTTGTACTGTTCGATTTTCTAGTCCAACTAAAGAATTACCGGATAAAGTCATTCTTCCTGTTTCTGAATTGGAGGCTACTTTGGGTTGGGCGTACACTGAAGGAGTAGCACCTGCGATCGCAACCAGGATGCCCAGTGCAGATAGAAGTTTGTATTTCATGATGTTCTCCTCAAGAGAGTTCGTTACTCTACCTTTTAGTGTTTTCAAATCGAGTAAGATTTACCTCTATCTCAGGGCGCGTGCAATGAGCGATCGGCTGTCTTCTCTAGGAGGATTTTGAGGAATTAACTAGGGGCTATTTGGGGGGTTCTATTTTTTAACGCAAAGGACGCGGAGGTTTACGCGAAGGTACGCGAAGGGTTTTGGGGTAAGAGCTGAGTTTATTTACTGAATTGGTGTTCTGGGGGGATGGTGCAGGGTTTTGAAGTAAACGGAAATTTCTAGCCCAAAATCAATATCTAACATGGTCAACGAAATCGTTTTTTTTCTTAGAGGGCTGATGATTGGCTTCTCGATTGCTGCGCCTGTGGGGCCAATCGGTGTGTTGTGCATTCGTCGGACATTGGCTCAAGGATGCCTATCAGGGCTTTTTTCAGGTTTGGGTGCAGCAACGGCTGATGCGATGTATGGCTGTATTGCTGGCCTGGGGTTGACGTTTGTCTCTAGTCTATTAATCCGTCAAAGCTTAGGGCTGCGGTTAGTTGGTGGTGTTTTCTTGTGCTACTTGGGATTGAAAACGTTTATCAGTCTCCCCGCAAGAGAAGCAGCTACAGCCAAAGGTACTAGTTTAGTTAGTGCTTACGTTTCGACCTTGTTCTTAACACTGACTAATCCTATGACGATTTTGTCTTTTGCGGCTGTTTTTGCTGGTTTGGGGTTAGCCAGCACTCGTGGGAATTATGCTGATGCCTTGGTTCTCGTCTTGGGTGTGTTCGTCGGTTCTGCTCTTTGGTGGATGTTGCTAAGTTGTGGTGTTGGTTTATTTCGGTCAAAGTTGACACCGAAACGGTTGCAGTGGATAAATCGAATTTCTGGAGTTGCGATCGCATTATTTGGTATTGTTGCCCTCTTGAGCTTGTCTCAACAGTGAGCAGTTGAGATTGTTCTGAGGTTTGTCCAACAATAAAGTCACAATTGAGAGTCGAGTTTTTGACCAATGAGCCATTTGTAACCAGCTAAAGCCTGAATTAATGCAATCACCTGTGGGTACTGCTGTGGTGTGGTAGTCAATCCAATCGGTAGACAATCAGCTTTCATCAGCTCTAACCGACAACCGGTAATCCTGCCAGAGCCATCGCTACTTCCTCTGTACTGTACTCAGTATCGACTAGTTTTCCGGCCTGATAGTCCATGTACGCCTGCATATCAAAGTGCCCGTGACCGCATAGGTTAAACAAAATCACCTTGCTCTCTCCCGACTCTTTGCATTTCAATGCCTCGTCGATCGCACCCTTAACAGCATGGTTGGCTTCTGGAGCCGGTATCATACCTTCGACACGAGCAAAGGTCAATCCTGCTGCGAAACAACCTAACTGATATTCCGAGCGGGGTTGTGCGAGTCCCAGGTTCACCACATGACTAACCAGGGGAGCCATGCCGTGATAGCGTAAGCCACCCGCATGAATGCCTTCCGGTACAAATGTGCTGCCCAAGGTATGCATCTTGACTAGCGGAGTCAGATGTGCAGTATCGCCGAAATCATAGGCGTACTTGCCACGAGTTAGGGAAGGACAGGCGGCGGGTTCCACTGCAATGATTTCAACATCTCGCTCACCGCGTAGCTTTGCGCCCAGAAACGGAAAGGCTATTCCGGCAAAGTTGCTGCCCCCACCTGTACAACCCACGACAATATCTGGATAATCTCCTGCCATTTCTAGCTGTGCCAAGGCTTCTTGTCCAATTACTGTTTGGTGCAGCAAAACATGGTTGAGGACACTGCCCAATGCATACTTGCTCCCCTCATCCCCGGCGGCAACTTCTACTGCTTCACTAATCGCGATGCCCAGGCTACCTGTGCTGTTGGGATGCGTAGCTAGAATTGAGCGCCCTGCCTGGGTTTCTTCACTGGGACTGGCAACGACTCTAGCTCCATACGCTTCCATCAATGCTCGACGGTACGGCTTTTGGTTATAGCTGACTTTCACCATATAGACCAGCACTTCCAGCCCAAACAGTGCCCCAGCAAACGCGAGTGAGGAACCCCACTGTCCGGCTCCGGTTTCCGTGGTCAGTCGCTTTACGCCTGCTTGCTTGTTATAGTACGCCTGGGCAACGGCAGTATTGGGTTTGTGGCTTCCGGCAGGGCTAACGCCTTCGTATTTGTAGTAAATCTTGGCAGGGGTGTCCAGGGCTTTCTCCAGTCGGCGTGCCCGATAAAGTGGGGTGGGTCGCCATTGACGGTAGATGGACTGAACCTCGTCAGGAATCTCAACCCAACGCTCCTTGCTGACTTCCTGTTCAATCAGGCTCATGGGAAAGAGGGGAGCGAGGTCATCGGGAGTAATTGGTTGCTCGGTGCCGGGATGGAGAACGGGAGGTAGAGGCGTGGACAAATCCGCCTGAATGTTATACCAGGCAGTGGGCATTTGGTCTTCCGACAGGAGGTACTTAATCGTGTCCATTGGATAGATTAAAAGATTATCGTCAAATCATCCAAGACGTTTTAACAGAATATCATCAGCTCAATGAAAAATCGGGTTCTAAAACTGACTGAGCAAAAAGTTGGTTTTATTGTAGCGTCTGAGCGATCGCCCTGAATCAATATGCGCTGTAGCCCTTTAGGGTGCGTTAGCGCTAGCGTAACGCACCGCCCCACCATAGCTCCCAAATGCTTTCAGGCAGTTCTGGCATTTCAAGTAATTGATTGGTTCGGTGCGTTATGCTGTCGCTAACGCACCCTACAAGATCGGCGATCGCGCTAAAGCAATAGAGTAGTAAAGATGTACCGCCGGAACGTCTTTACACTCTGAAAATTGGCTTATTGGTTTAAGTTTTGCTACCTGTTCAATTGTCCACTGGGCGATCGCTATAAAATCTCCTAAAGACGCATTATGCTACATTGGCTACAAGTCGAGTGCGTTCCTGCCTAGCTTCATCGAGGGATTGCCTTGCGATCAAGAATTTGAATACATCAATCCGAATAGACTCGCGCTGCTGGGAATTCGAGCTATAGCGATCGAAAAGACTAAAGTGCAGCAATTTCTTGATTTGCTCAAATTGAGCTTGATTATTATGGAGATACGCCAGTGCTTGAATCTTGGTTTGCTCATCCAGCGCTGCTGCCAATGTCGCTGCCTTAGTTGCATCCGAAGAAATCCTCTCCAAGTATGTAGTCAACAAGCTTAACTGACTCCTCATGAATGCAGTGTATAGACTTTGAATTGCGTTGATGGCTTCGTCGTACAGCGGTCTTGAGATTTTATCCTTCAGTTGCGTACCTTCGCTGCGCTCTGTATCGCTTAGCGGTAGATTTGTAGAGAAGGTAGCTGCCATCAAACAGGGAGTTTTGAAAGCCGCATTGTTGCGAACAAAAGTCATTACATTTTCTGTAGTGAAGCCTGCTGCTCTGATTTGATTTACAACCTGAGTACATTGATTCGTGATGTTGGTAAGGAGTGGCCTGCCGTGAACAACTTTCCAGGTTTTGTAAGAGCCACGCTCGCTGATGCCGTGTTCTTGGCGGATTGGATTCTCAATCCCTTCCACATTCAGCAATTCTTCTGCTCGGTTCATCCACTGATCCTCTTTTTCATCAAAGTCTTGGAATAGATTATCTTGACCGGAAGCTCCACCTTTGACGCGTAGTGCATGTCCTAACTCGTGTGCTAGCAACATGAATTTGGGTGTGATCACCTCTTCGTTGTTACGACCGAGACTACGGGCAAACTGGTCATACTGCACAACAGTGGAAGAACCCTGTCCGCTCCCAAATTTGTGGTAGTTTGTGTTGCCATTTTGGGTTGTAGAGTAACCTTCTTGGCCCTGTGTAATGGCGGCGTTTAATCCAACAGCATCTGTTACGGGCGCATAATTGGTGGCTGGCACAGGAGCAGGATTCATTTTTTGGTAGGTTGTTTCGCCGCGATCGCGTCCATACAATACTTGAGAAATCGGCTTGTTGGCAGAATCTTCATTCGGTTTATCTTGGGCGGTGGCAAAACCTTGCTTTCGCAGCGAACCCGTGTTCGGGGAAATGATGGTTTCGTAGCCTGTGAAGCCAGATGGCAAATCTGTAGCGTTTATGCCTTGAGGAGCGACACCAGGGTTAGCGGGCGCAGCGTTTAGATATTCTACGACCTTGCGCCCACTAGGGGTTTGCAGCATTTTCGCAATTCCAGACAGCGTTTGGTTGAGGAACTGAGCATCCCCGCCATTTTCGATCTTCAGATAGCCGGTCTGGTCGACGACCGATTGCCACAACTGACCGATCGCTGTTTTGGTTTGGTCATCCATTCCTGTTATATCAACAGGTAATTCGTTAGTATTTTTAATGGCCTCAACGATTGCAACGTGTTCGGCATCAGATTGTGCCATCAGGTCTTGCATAGGTTTGACCAATCGTTCAGCATCGAAATCGCCGGCATTTAGATGAGCAAACCATTCGTAAATGTCACGATCCAACTCGTTCAAAATTTTCAGGCGCTGCTGATATTGGGTATTATCGTCCGCAATTTTGTTGTAGCTAGGCAGTCTGTTGCGGATAATGCTTTCGCGTCTAGCCAGCTCTTGGTCTTTGGTAGATAGATTTGTAGCGGCAGGATCGCGTTCGGGGACCTCTGAAGATAACGGCGATCGCTGTAGGATTGACTTGGCTGGGAGGTCTTCCTCTTCGGGCATGGCTTCTCGCCGCACCTCTGGAGATAATGGTGAGCGCTGTATCGACTGCCCTTGTGTTGACTGGGCAGCCTCGGGGGCATTGATCTGTTTTACTACCTGGGATGCAACCCGATCTGCCTCCTGTTCGTACTTGTCCCCTGGCTCCCCAATGGTCAACTTTGCCTGGATCGGTGATGCTGACGACTGTTGCGGGGAGTTCAAGGGCGATCGCGCTTCCTCCTTCGGCTCCCCAGCTATCCCTTGCCTCCACATCGGCTGGAGTTGTGGGGCAGCTTGTCCCTCACGCGGAGTAAACGAAACCTTAGAAAAGTCGTAACCAAACCGCGATGCCCTTTCCCTTCTCTGCGCCCAGAAATCATCCATCTTGGTTTGCAATACACCCAATCGTTCCTGCTCGACAGGCGTAATCGTGCCATTCTTTTCCTTAAGCTGGAGTCCAAACGCTTCAAACTTGTGCTGATTAAACGCATCATTCTCCAACTCGCCTGGCGTCATTTGCTCCTGAGGCTTCCTCTGTACCGGAGCCTCAAACGGGCGAGAGCTAAACTGAGATGTTGGCTGTGGCGTGTGGGAACTCTTCTTTTGGAATGAATGCGTTCTTTCGTATCCCATATCAACCCCTGAATCTGGTGTTGTTTGTCCAATGGTATGTCTAGACTAGAGACTCTTATGACCACGGCAATGATAGCAACACCAAAAAAGGAAGGGTTCTTCCTTTTTGAGGAATTGACCTGGAAAGAGTTCAAAGCAGTTGAGCAATTGTTAGACCGTCCAGGATATCGGCTTTCCTTCCTAGATGGAGTACTGTGGAACTATACAATCGGCGGGTATCAGGTAATCAAAAAATGGTTGAGCTATCGAGAGCAGAAATTGTTGGGGCGATCGCTCAAACAAGAAGAAGTCATTGAAGTTACCCAAATTGCACGGCGCATTGCAGCAATTTTGTTGCTAGAACTTGAATTAGATGCAAACTATGAACCAGTGGAACAGCCAACCTACCCTTGGTTAGTCCAAAAGCAATAAATAACAGAGGAAACCCCTAATGTCTGAAGTGACGTTGAACGCCGAACAACTGAAAACACTGCTTAAAGCTGCGATTGTTGAGATTTTGTAAGAACAAAAAGAAGTATTTACCGATCTGATTATTGAAGCGATGGAAGATATTGCTTTGGCAAAGGCAATTGAAGAAGGTGAAAGGACTGAACTTGTTAGCCGAAAAACAATTTTTAATATTTTGAACTAGCAACAATGAACGGTGAGAATAGAGAAAGTAGTATGAATATTAGTGTTAAAGAGCAATTGCTAAAAGAGATAGAAAAAACATCTGATTCTACGCTTAAAGAAGTGCTAGATTTCTTGCTATTCCTAAAATCTAGAGAACTTCAACAAGAGCAATTAGAAATCAGCATGTTGAGTGAACCCAGTTTAGCGGAAGATTGGTTAACCCCTGAGGAGGATGAAGCATGGCAGCATTTGTAAAAGGCGATGTCGTAGTTGTTCCTTGAGTTTGGGCTGTCTGATGTATCTGCCTTCTGATTTAATGAATCTGACAGGGTTTGAGAGCAGTTCATGAACATTGTTGTAATTGGTAGTGGCTTTGGTGGACTATCGGCTGCCATCCGACTACAGGCACAGGGACATCAAGTGACGATCGCAGAGAAGCGGGATAAACCTGGTGGTCGTGCCTATGTCTATGAGCAGGATGGCTTCACCTTCGATGCTGGACCCACCATCATTACCGCTCCCTACCTGATTCATGAACTTTTTGAACTGAGTAACCGCAAAACTGAAGATTACGTGACGCTGGTGCCGCTTGACCCGTTCTACAATGTGCGGTTTGAAGATGGCTCGGTATTTCACTATAACGGCGATCGCGACTACCTGCTCCAACAAATTCGCCAATTCAACCCGGCTGATGTCGAAGGCTACCATCGGTTTTACCGAGCATCTGAGCAGGTGTTTCAAAAGGGATTACCCCTGATGACTAAGCCTTTTAGCCACTTCACCGATATGCTCAAAGTCGCTCCCGATATGCTGCAATTGCAATCCTTCAAATCAGTTGCAGGCTTTGTCAATCAGTACATCCAGGATGAACGATTGCGGCAGGTGTTTAGCTTTCATCCCCTCCTGATTGGCGGCAATCCCTTTCAGAGTACCTCCGTCTACGCCATGATTCATAAACTGGAGCAGGCGTTTGGCGTCTGGTTTGCAATGGGTGGCACGGGTGCATTAGTGCAGGGTTTCGTGCGACTGTTTCAAGAGTTGGGCGGAGAATTACGGCTCAATACAGAAGTTGCAGAGATTTTGATTGAGGGTAAGACGAAACGAGCAACCGGGGTTGTACTCAAGGATGGCGAATTGCTCCAGGCGGATGCTGTCGTGAGTAATGCCGATGTTGCCCTGACCTATCTCAATTTGGTTCCCGCCCAGTTTCGCCGCAAATATAGCGATCGCTACCTGCAAAATCTGCGATATTCGATGTCACTGTTCGTCGTTTACTTTGGTACGAATCGGCGCTACAACCAGATGGCGCACCATGAGATTTTGATGGGTCCACGCTACCGGGAGTGGATGGTGGATTTGTTCGATCGCAAACACTTAGCATCAGACTTTTCGCTCTATCTTCATCGCCCGACTGCAACTGACCCCACCCTTGCACCGCCCGGTTGTGATTGCTGGTATGTGCTGGCTCCAGTTCCAAACCTAGATGGGACAACGGATTGGAAAGAAATGGCAAAGCCCTACCGAGATGCGATCGTTCAGTATCTAGAACTGCACTACTTGCCGGATTTGTCAAGTCATATTGTTACCGAACACTATATCGATCCATTGCATTTCCGGGATGAGTTGAATAGCTACAAGGGCACTGCGTTTTCAGTGGAGCCTACGTTGTTCCAGTCTGCCTGGTTCCGTCCTCACAACCAAAGCGAGGACATTCCAAATCTCTATTGTGTAGGAGCTGGAACCCATCCAGGAGCGGGATTACCAGGGGTGATGAGTTCCGGGAAGATTGTGGCAGAGATGATTAGCAAAGCTGGATAGTTCCGTTGTTAGGAATAATGCGTTCAATATCCAGCTCACTCGATACACTCGTTTTTCATTGACTTGCCATTCAGTCATAAGTATTCTAGAGATGAAACAATCGATCGCACCAGCCCAGGCTGTTGCTAGAAAATCGGGCTGAAACGTTCATTGTGACTGTCCTTAAAACCAGAAAGGAGACAGACTATGGATTTGCATTACGAAGTTCAAGGTAAGGGTGAGGCGATTGTCTTAATTCATAGTGGTGGAGCAGATTTGCGGGATTGGAAGTTGATTGCCCCGCAACTAGCCCAGACGTATCAGGTCATCACTTTTGACGGACGCGGTGCCGGACAGTCACCCCCACTACTCGAACCTGCCCACTATGTTGAGGATTTGCGGCAGTTGCTCGATCATCTCAATCTCGATCGCGTGATTCTAGTTGGACATTCAATCGGCGGTCAAATTGCGACCGATTTTGCCCTGGCTTATCCTGATAGAGTAACCAGGCTGGTGCTGGTGGCTCCGGGATTATCGGGCTTTCAGTTTTCACCCGATGTTCAACAATGGTTCGCGCAAATTAAGGCGGTAGCTCCAGATTTGGAAAAAATGGTTGAGTTGATGTTGAACCATCCTGTGTATAGTGTTGTGATGTCCAGTCCACAGCGCGATCGCATGATTGAGATGACGACGCACAACACGAAACGGTCTTTTGAATGGAAAACCTTTGAGATGCGCTGGGCACAGCCACCGGCAATCGATCGCCTAAATGAACTGCAAAGCAAAACGCTGTTCATCATCGGCACACAGGATATGCCGGACAACTTGCACGTTGCAGAGTTGTTCCAGCAGGTGCCCAACATTCGCTTCGCGTACATTGAAGGGGCAGATCACATGCCCACACTGACACATCCGGATGAGGTTTCCAATCAAATCATCAAATTTCTCAGTTAGTAGAATTCATGCCGCGTACTCCAGCAGAAAATGAGCGCATCCGTCAGGCAACGCGGGAGCAAATCTTGAAAGCGGCGATGGATTTGTTCTTCACGAAAGGCTACCACGCCACCTCGATTGAAGATATCGCCAAACAAGCGCAGATTTCCAAGGGACTGCTTTACCACTACTTCAAGGGTAAGGAAGACGTTTTGGCAGCACTGGTTGATGTGCGGCTTAACGATCTGCTGTTCGTTATGAATGCTGCTGCCGCCAAGCCAACACCTGTTGAGCAAATTCGCCATATTGCCGAAGGTGCGTTAGACGATGTGCGACGGCAACCGGAGGTTTTCCGATTTTATCTCAATCTGTTCACCCAACCCCGGCTCGACCCGATTGTGGCGAAATATAGCCAGAAGTTGATGGATGAGCAGGCAATGCAGTTTGAAATCCAGACGCAGATGTTTACTGAGTTGGGAGTTGCTAACCCACGACAGCGATCGCTCTATTTTTCCTCGACGCTTCAGGGCATCATGCTGATGTTTTCAACTTATCCCAAAACCTATCCGTTAGATGCGGTCAAGGCACAGGTGATTGCAGAGTTTTGTGGGGAGAAAGACTGAGTTTTTACAAAACTGTCTTATTCATCTGTAACTTTTCCTCGCATTGCCTTGATTTGACTTCGCTTACTTTTACTATCCAGACGTTTCTTTTGAGAACTCCGAGTCGGTTTGCTGGGTTTGCGAGGCTTGGGTAACGCGATCGCACTTTTAATCAAGTCTTGCAATCGTTGCAATGCCTCTTCTCGGTTTTGCTCCTGGCTGCGGTGTTCTTGAGCTTTGATGACAATGACCCCTTCCTTGGTAATGCGCTGGTCGGAAAGCTTCAACAATCGGTCTTTGTAGCGATCGGGCAGCGAGGAAGCCAGGATGTCGAAGCGCAGGTGTATGGCACTCGCCACCTTATTCACGTTTTGCCCTCCCGCCCCTTGAGAGCGCACTGCACTCATCTCAATCTCATCCTCTGGAATGCTCACAGCGTTAGAAATTCGTATCATAATTTAACAATTGCCCAGAGATGAGTCGTACCAGTCGTTGAGCGAATTTTACCCTGGTTCACCTTTATCCATTATCTCCTGGCAGACCGAGTTGTAAGGAAAACAAGCCGATGGATCGATTGAACTTCGATGTACTCCAGCAATTTTGGACGATCGCTAAGTCCTATTGGTCAGGGGATGAAAAATGGCGAGCTAGAGGGTTACTGCTGGGAGTCGTGCTGTGTCTGCTGGCGTATACAGGGCTGAGTGTCGTACTCAACAACAAGCGAGGGGTGCTGATTTCAGCCCTTTCAGCTCAGGATGAACCACGCTTCTGGCAAACCGTCGTCGTTTTCATCGCTGTACTGGTAGTCTATGCACCTCTATTAGCAGGCTATACCTATTTGCGCGATCGCCTCAGTTTGCAATGGCGCAAATGGCTCACGCATCGATTCGTGGACAACTACTTTCACAAGCGTGCTTATTACAATCTGCATATCTCCCAAACCGAGATTGATAACCCCGATCAACGGATTGCGGAGGATGTTCGCAGTTTTACCCAGGAATCTCTCACCTTTTTGCTGGTGTTGGTGGAGTCGGTGCTGTCGGTGATTGCCTTCAGCAGCGTACTCTGGGGCATTTCTCAACCTCTGGTGTTTTTTCTGGTGCTGTATGCCCTGATTGGAACTCTGGTAACAACCGTCATATTTGGTAAACCGCTTGTCCGACTCAACTTTGAACAACTCAAAAAGG
>DATNPC010000724.1:0-2054 GCA_036703375.1 Allocoleopsis sp. | reverse complement strand
AAATGGCAGAGGAAGATTAAAAACAAAGGTGATGCTGTTATTGCAAATTAAATGCACAACAGCTTAAACGAGACGATCGCACTTTGATGGTTTTGCCGGAGAAAAGCGATCGCTGTTCCTACTTCAGGATTCATGGCGCTCTAAGATAGTACCTCTTGACTATCAAAGTCAAACCTTCTTAGCTCTCCATTCTCTGCGGCCTTTTCGTCCCAAAAAATACTTTCTGGCTTTAGAGGAGAGGAGAAGCAAGGGCATAGAGATGATGGTTCCTACGGCAAGCGCACCGATACAGGCACTGATAAATGGTATCCACATCCCTATGAATAGGGAAAACAGGAACGATTCCTTTTTGTTTCGAGGCTCAAATTTGTAGTACCGAAGCAGTAAGAGGATTGCTGCCAAATAGAGATGGACAAAAATCGCCCATAAATAAAATTCCATCATCTCGATACCCTTTAGGTTTCAATTACTTAGGGTTACTTTCACCTAATTCAATCATGCAGGAACTCCTCTGGATCGATTCGAGAAATAGTTGCTAGTGCCGTGCGGCACAATCTAGATGAGTTGCCATCTCTCACTAGTCAGACTTTAGCGATCGCTTTTGTTGTCCATCTTGCTCTACTCAGTCATGAGGAATTCTCCGTTCTCTGCTGCTAAGAACAGCAGATTCATCCTCGCTCAAAGCGTGAGAGCATTGCTCCAAGGCATCTGAGAGCAAAGCGTGAAGTTGGCTCAATGCTTCAGAGTCCCCCTTGAGTCGCTCTAGTGTCCCTGTAAGCTCTAGTCTCAGATTCCCTAGCTCGAAGTCAGCCGCTGACTCTTTCAGTTCGTCGATTGATATCTCTGGTGTCTCGCTCATCGCTCACCTCGATCTGCGCTCGGTGTCTTTAACCAGTTTAAGGATGAAATAGACAAGATTCTACAGAAAAATAAAAAAACTTGATTACTAATATCTTGACTTTTACAAAATTCTGCGGTTAAGGGTGTAAAACAGTAATTCATGATCGAGTAAACTAACGCTTTTTCCCTCCCAGTTCGCGATCGCTTTTGTATAAGTTCCTGCTGCTTTAGCAATCGTTGCAGGCACATTCTGTAATTCTGCTGCACTGATGCGCCCAACGCTATCAATCTCATCCACTAGAAATGCCCAATGGTTGCCTTCAACCTCAACAACAACCATCCGTTGGTAGATTAGAGGATTAAGCACTTGATTGGATGGCGCGGCTTCCAATTTCAGTATTTCCCCCAGGGAGATACAAAGCATCATTTCACCTCGGATGCTGACAATCCCTAGGAGAGTTTTATTGCGGTGATGCGGTAGGGTATGAATGGGTGACGGTTCAGCTACTTCTGTGAATAACGGTGCGGGTAATGCTAACCATTCTCCTCCTATGCGGAAGATACCGACTGAGGTGGTGTCAACTGCCTGTTCTTCCTGTTGTCGAGTGAGGAAGTCAGTCCACTCTTGGAGATACCCGGTTGGGGCTTTGCGTTCCAAGAGTTGGCGTCCAGAAGCCGAGTAGACTGGACAGTTGTGGCAATGAGTATAAGATTGCAGTTCTGTACAGGAGCAATCCCCCCCAACTCCAATCTGATTCCAGCAAGCATTCGATCTAAGATTTTGAATTTTATAGTTGGGATTGGGGCTGTTTCCCATAAGTTCTCTCATCCTTATACATCTACTTGGAATCGAGAGGTTTCTTGCCGTAAGTTTTGAGCCGCTTCGTTTAATTGTTCGATAGCACGATTAGTTTCTCGCAATGCTTCAGCTGTTTGTACAGAGGCTTCTCTCAGTTGAAGCATTGCATCACTAATTTGTTGCGCTCCTTGAGACTGAGCTTCCATTCCTTCACTCACAGTTTCAAAGCGCGGGGATAAGGATTGCACTTGCTCAATAATCTGTCCGAGTTGCATGCCGATGATACCAACATCTTCGACTCCACGAACCACTTCTTTCGTAAACTTATCCATTTCCATTACCCCCGTGGAGACGGCCGATTGCATCTCTTTAACCATACTTTCAATATCTAAAGTGGCAACAGCTGTTTGGTCAG
>DATNPC010000723.1:0-11583 GCA_036703375.1 Allocoleopsis sp. | reverse complement strand
TATATCTTCATTAATTCCATGAGTTACGGAACTAGCAATCGCGCTGATTAAAGCAGCTAAAATTCCAGCCTTTCTGCCAACAAACCAGGTCAGGCTATAAATCGGCAATAAATAAAAAATTGACAGATAAATCTCTGGAGGAACAAAATAGTCTATACAACCAATTAGAACAAGCCAAAAAATACCTAACCCTATAAATACATTTTTATGAGTTTTTTCAAGTGCATACAGAAACCTTTGGTTAAACCCACTCAGAGCGCTCATCTAACTTCTGGTAATTGTGTCAGGGCAAATCCAGTCGATAGAGTCTGGGTACTGGATTTCAGTCATTACCCCTTGTTGATTACTCATTGGTAATCCTACTACCTAGTGGATATAACCTAATATAAATTTCCTGTGAAAAAAAAGGGATGGAATAATTTCCATCCCTGCCCTTCTGCATGAACTCCGAGCAGACCCGTTGCACTCACCTCAAGTAAGCACGAGTCCTCAACCCAACTACTCCCTCTGTGCCTGTTCTGTAGGGACGGTACCCGGTTTTACTGCCAAAGTCATATCTCTTTGATTGCGGTGCAACTCGATTTGGATATTGCTGCCAACCTGGGAACCTTCCACAGCCTTTTGAACATCCTCTGCGTCTTTTACGGGTTGACCGTTGATTTTGTGAATAACATCACCAGCACGTAGCCCAGCTTGAGCGGCGGGCGAATCGGGTATCACCTTGGCAATGAGTACACCATTATCCTCATCGACGGTAAGACCAGCATTGGGATTTTCGTTAATGTTTTTCTTCAGCTCTGGTGTCAAAGTCACCATCTGAATTCCCAGGTAAGGATGCTGAACCTTACCATGAGCCACCAACTCATCAGCAATCCGTTTAGCTGTATTGATAGGAATCGCAAAACCTAAGCCTTGAGCGCCTTGGATAATCGCTGTATTCATTCCAATCACCTGACCAGAGGCATTCAGCAGCGGGCCTCCAGAGTTACCAGGGTTGATGGCTGCATCGGTTTGGATAAATTGAACCCGCTTATCCGGAACGCCGATTTGAGAACTCGATCGCCCAGTTGCACTAATAATGCCCGTTGTTACAGTATTATCGAGTCCCAGAGGGTTGCCGATCGCGATTGCCCATTCACCTGGCTTCAGTTGATTGGAATCACCAAGAGTAACGGTGGGCAGGTTATCAGCTTGAATCTTAACAATGGCGACATCCGTTACAGGGTCAGTTCCCATCACTTTCCCTATCAAGGTACGACCATCTTTTAAGATTACGCTCACCGTATCGGCACCATCGACCACGTGAGCATTGGTCAAAATCTCACCGTTTTTGCTGATAATAAAGCCACTACCCGTCCCTTTCTCGACTCGCTTTTGGGGACCCGTCGGAAGGTCGGCTCCAAAGAAATCGCGGAATACAGGGTTATTAAAGATGTCTGGAACCTCGCTGACAACTGTGCGGGACGAATCAATTCGCACCACAGCCGGTCCAACATTTTCGACAACTTGGGTGATAAAGTTGGTGTCAGCTGGAGTCGTTAGCGGTCTACTGGGTGGAACCGCTTGTGCGATCGCATTAGAAGAGGCTTGAGCGGGAAACGCCCCTAGACTTAGTGAATTGCGGGTTAGGAAATAATTGCTGGAAAAGGTGACACCGGCTCCCAGCAACACAAGTGATAAGTAAGTCGCTGCCTTTCTGAATGTAGAAGGCGCACCGTTAGGAGATTTTGAGGGTTGGGTGTCTGGTACCATAAGCTTCTGTTGGGGAGAACGGTCGATCTCGATGACATAGCTCTTGCCGATATTAGACGATCGCTTAGCGAGCTAAGTACGAGCATCTCAATCGGTGTCATCCATTTGAATTTTGCTGTCAGCTAATATCGTGTGAAGAAAACAGTTTTGACTCCCTAGAGCTGACTTCTACCAGGATAGAGACTCCCTGTGACGCGGTTGTGACAACCGTATTGCGACTGCATGAAAGCATCAGCTTCAGTCACTATTTGCCCCGATACCCCTGATTACTTCGTTGAACCAGGGGATTGCTGCGAGGTGTTCAATCTCTAACCTGGTAACAGTGCGGGGATTGAACCTAGACTGTTAGCACAGCGGGGGTTTCTAGTACGACAACATACTGCAAGCGTCGAGTAGGGGATGAAGATTTCCCTCTCAAAGTACCCAGCAACCAAACTTGTCACTGGTCACTGTTCACTGTTCACTGGTCACTGTTCACTGGTCACTGTTCACTGGTCACTGTTCACTGGTCACTGTTTACTGCTCACTGTTGAGACAAACGGCGGACGCTGCGATTGGGTTTGCTGTAGTTTCCCCTCTAGCGTTTTCCAATCTTCCTGCTCAATCTGTTCAATCAGTCGGTCGAGACTATGGCGATAAGCGTTGAGCGATCGCAGCAATGAACCTTTATTATATCGTGCCATCATCACCCCCAACTCGGGATTGCCGCCGCCCACGCGACTCGTATCGCGAAAGCCAGAACTGGCTAGCTGTTGCGCTAGCTCTAAAACCGTGGGATCGGTTTCGCTCATACATGCATCAATCAAGCTCGAACTAACCATCACGGGTAGGTGAGAAATCCACGCTACTGCTCGGTCGTGGTCTTCGGGACGACAAACATAGAATCGTACTTTTAGCGATCGCACAATCTCCTCTACGATCTGCACAGAGTTGGACGGCGTTGTTTCAATTGGGGTCAGGACGTAAGGATTCCCAGCAAATAATCCAGGTATAGCTGCCTCGATGCCGCTTTCTGCCGTACCCGCCATCGGATGGCCGCCAACGAAGTTATGCCACAAGGGAGCCACTTCTTCGACCACAGCCGTTTTGACCGAACCGACATCGGTAACGATTGTATCTGGAGAAAGATGGGGAATTAACTGCTGTACGGTTGATGCGATCGCGGCAATAGGCGTGCAAACAAAGACAACATCTGCTGCTGCCAAAAGAGTGAAATTGATACTCGCTTCATCAACGACGCCGCGCTCGATTGCCCGCTGACACGTTTCCGGATGACGGGAAACTCCCAAGATTTGATGACCTAGCGCTTTTAAGTCTAACCCCAGCGATCCGCCAATTAAACCTAGACCAACAATGCCAATATTCGCCATTTAATCCTATCTCTAGTTACGCTCTTCTAATTTTTGTGCAACGCTGAAATTGTGGAAACTAGAGCTTTGTTCCTAAAAAGAGCGATCGCGACTGGGATTTCTTAGTTCCGACTGGAATCTGAGGGAGTTCCAACATTGGCGTTACTCGAAATAGCCGGAATGGATGTTACAGAAATTCTGAAAAACTATGCCGCAGGACTGAGGGATTTTGGTGCTGCCGAGCTAGCAGAAATGAATCTGAGTGGCGCGAACTTGAGCGGCGCAAATTTGAGCGAGGCAAACTTAAGCGTGGCTAACCTCAGTGGTGCTAACTTAAATCGCACCAATCTCAGCCGAGCCAAACTCAACGTTGCCCGACTCAGTGGTGCCAATCTCTCAGAAGCTAAGTTAGCTCAGGCTAACCTGAATGTGGCTAATTTGATTCGTGCTGACTTGAGAAAAGCCAATCTATCTCAAGCCGCTTTAATTCGCGCAGAACTGATTCGGGCTGACCTGAGTGAAGCCAATCTGAGCGAAGCAAATCTCAGTGGGGCGGATCTGCGAGAGGCCGCTCTCCGGCAAGCTAATCTCCGCCATGCTACCTTGAGTGACACGAACCTCCGAGGTGCCTTCTTAACCTCAGCCAACCTGGAAACGGCTAACTTGAACTCTGCCGATCTTAGTCGAGGTAACCTCGGTGGTAGCAATCTCCGTGGGGCAGAACTCCGACACGCGAATTTATCCCTGGCGAATCTCAGTGGTGTCAACCTCAGTGGTGCCAATTTACGTTGGGCTGACCTGAGCGGTGCCAATTTACGCTGGGCTGACCTGACTGGCGCAAAATTAAGCGGGGCTAACTTAGTGGGGGCTGACTTGAGCCATGCTCATTTGATTGATGCCAGTTTCGTTTACGCCGATCTGACCCAGGCTTGCTTAATTAAGGCGAATTGGATTGGAGCTGACTTGACCGGGGCTACGCTGACTGGGGCTAAGCTTTATGCGGTTTCCCGGTTCGGACTCAAAACCGATGGAGTTACCTGCGAATGGCTCGATCTGAGTCCAGAGGGCGACAAGAGCAGGATTGTTCACCTCTCTACTGAGAACTTGAAAAAGTTTTTTAGCAACACTTTACCAACCGTTCGGATTGTTATTGATGCGCCTTTAGATCTCAACGCCAACTTGGCTTTAGCCTCCACCTATCATCAGATGGCTCAGGTTTACCCAGCACTGAAGAAAGCTCCGAGTCTAGAAGTTGGCGTTCGGAGAACTCTTCTGACTTTTCACATTGAGAGTAACGCCGAATTATTGACAATTGCTTACCTGGCAATTTTTCCCTTCAGCGATGCAGCAGCAACCCATCGCAATATTACGGCGCTAGTGAACTTGCTGCGATCGCCAAAGTTAGCAACTATGGCAATCGCCAACCGAGAGCAAATCGAGCGTTGTACTATGGTCTTACAAGATGCGATCGCGCAGCTTGAAGCGATTAATCCGTTGCAGACAAACCTCGATTTACTGACATCCAATAGCTTTTTTCAAGCTCCAACCCATACCGTAGTCACTAATTCTCAAGATCGAAGCTTGATGGTCTACTACCACCCAGCGTTTGGTCAGCCAATACTGAACCAGACTAGCTTGGGTCATTTCCCCAATGACTCAATGCCAACTTCAGAAACCGCCCTACCACCGCTAGAAACGGTTGTGGAATTTATTCAAGCCTTTGATTAGGCGTAGCACTCAACCCTCCCTGAACGAGGGGAAGTCCCCCTTATCCCCCTGGCATAATGAGAAAGGGCAGTATTGCCGCCGCTGTTGTTCTTTTAAAGAGCAAGAAGTCAGGCTTGCTTGAGCGAGGCGTGTCAATTTCAAGGGAGCGTTCAGACGCTAGAGCTGCGTGATTGAAGTAGAAGTCCATTCCTCTCTACGTGCTTTTCTACGAGAGCAGGGTCAATCCACTTGGTCCCATCATTTGACCATGGCGCGGCTAGTCGCACGCGCCCTAAGATTAGGGCGTCCTGCCTTAATTCAGACCGGAAGCACTAATTCCTCGTATCGTCTCAGTTATCTCGCACCAGCGCTACTCTGGTCAGGCCCAGTCATTCTGGTCGCACCGGCGTCGGTACAACAGTGGTTGTTGCGGGTTGAAATCCCCCGCCTGCAACAGTGGATCGGAACTGACAAAGCGGTTCAGTCCGGTGACAGATTTCCGGATGAGCGTTTCCAAGGTCTGTTGCTCACTTCACCGGCGACTTGGCTCGCTGACCGACTCGACGGCAAAGGCTGGTTTCCTGTTGGTGTGCCAACGTTGTTTGATGGTGCAGATGATTTGGAGGGATGGGCTCGCGAACAACTCCAGGCATGCATTCAACCAACAGACTGGGACGAACTCATGTTAGGACGACCGCAACAAGCCGACTTGATTCGGAATGTTCGCGTTCGACTCACCAAAACGATATTTCAGCACCCGCCCAATCCTTATGAGTGCTGTTTAATTGAGACGGATGAGCAACAGCTCCTGCGACAGTTGTTTGAAGTTTTACAACCAACTAAGAGTGAGGACGAATACCACTATCTCCCTCCCCAGTGGAGACGATTTTGGCAGTGTTGGCAACGGTCGGGTCAGTTGATGTGGGCGTCGATCGCGCGATCGCAAGGTTTGTTTTCTTTATCCTGCGGTCCTGTAGAAGTGGCAACAGCGTTAAGCGAAGTCTGGACTCAGCAGCCCGTGGTATTGATCGGTGAGGCGCTGGATTTAGATGCGTCGGCGTCTGTTTATCGCCAGCAGGTAGGATTGGGAGATTTAACGTGCGTTAAGTTCTCTCCCGATCGGCAGAATGAACTGATTCACTTGTATCTGCCTGATGGTCTGCCAATGCCCAATACACCTCGATTTCAAGATGCCTTGATTGCCCAGGTTCGCACTCTGCTTGCTGTTGGTGCTAAAGCTAAAGGACCAGCCGTTCTCTTAGTTGGGGATGTCCCGCTCAAAGCCCAACTCGGTACCGTTTTAGCCGCTGAATTTGGTTCGCGAGTGCAGGTGGAAAAGACTGGGTTAGAGGACAACGGTATCCTGGTCAGTGGTTGGGAATTTTGGCGCACTCATCAGAGTCTGTTTCCCCCTCCTCAACTGTTAGCGATCGCAACTTTACCGCTGCCTTCTCTGGAAAATCCCTTAGTAGCGGGTCAAGTCGCTTACCATAAGCAACGACGCTTAGATTGGTTCCGCTTGTATCTCTTACCGGCGGCTTTAAGGGAATTACAACGTGCGATCGCGCCCGTGCGAGTCTCGCAAGGAATAGTTGCCCTTCTAGACAACCGCGTCAACCATCGCAGCTACGGACAACAAGTTCTCTCAGCTCTGGGTCCCTTTGCACGGATTAACTATCTAGACGATAGTTGGTTTGGCTCGGATGCTCCAACTCCTCAAAACCGTTGGCATTAAATTAAAGAGATAGAAACCTTTGGGTTCAAAGTTCTTAACATTTTTAGGGTTAGCACTTGTCATTTCGTAAATACTTGACTACGCCTTGGCGGTCAGAGCGTTATGATCGGATTCATAAATCAAGGCAATCGATCATGGGTGAAGCCAAACGTCGTAAAGTCGCACTCGGGGAAAAATACGGTCAAGAGGAGAGGATACTTCCCTGGATTCCGATTTCTAAAAGTCAGAGCGAACAATTTGTCAAATGGACAACGAAGGGAGCTTGGATCGGGATCGGCTTTTTGGTTGTCTACTGGATAACAATTCGATTCATTGGACCTGCCTTTGGCTTATGGCAAGTCAATTAGCATCTTGAGTGGAAATCAATCGCACGCAAGAGACCTTAATGAGGTATTTGAGCGCGTTAGCTTGGATACTTCTAGGTGCTTGGCATGAGTTCTCCGGCTCGGCTAATATAAAGATTTTGTGTGTTGACTCATTTTCACTTGACTGGTATGTCCGTCTGTGGATAGAACTTAAGTAAGAGAGTTAAGCGCTAACATACAGGCAGGGATTGTAAGCAGGGAATGGATACGCTGTTGCTGATACGCCGCAGCAACCGCTAATTGAGCTAGTCTGGTGCATGTTCATAGGGATCGATTGCTCAAAACTTTTGAAATTCTGAACGGACCTCTCCCAAACCAGAAGTAAAATTCTTAAGAAAGTATAAAAGCACTAAAATTTTAGGAGTGGTGTTTGGAGGACCAACGTGTTCATAAGACTTGCAGAGCAACACCGTCAATTTGTCCAAGATTTGGTAATGAATCTCCAAGCCTTGGCGATCGTACTAGAGAACCGAGGCTATCTAGCTTCCTGCTATACCTGCGGCAGCCAGATGAATAGCGCCTCTTTCATGGTCAGTCTGGGTGATAATCACCTGATTCGCTTTTTGGTATCAGATTATGGAATCACCTGGACCGAAATGCGGGATGACCGAGAACTGATGAAATTGGAAGGTGCTGAGGCCATTAGCCAGCTCCAGGACCTTGCCAATCTTGTTAAGTACCAAATTCGGCCGTCTGAATCTCTTGTGCCATTGGCTCCAGTAGTCTGATTGTAGTTCGTAGTATCATTACGACATTGAACTGACAGCTGCGTTTTCTCGCCGATCGCGACTTGATTGGCAGGACACTTTTATTATGGTGAGAGTCGCGCCCGCCCAATACATTTATGGGTGTTCGCTGTCAGTCTTAAGGCTTTACCTTAGATGCCTCAAGTATTGGAGAGGCTGCTTGACAGGAAGAAGGGTGCAGCTGAGGCATCAGAAAATCAGTAGTGGGTCGGCGCGAACTCCAGCTTGAGAGACGCCGACCTACTTGTTTGGGTAAAAACAGCAGCAGGTTACCTCTGACAGAGTAGCCGCGTCGCGCTGAATGTTAAGCAATATAGGTAAATTGATACAATCTGAAACAAAAAGAAAATAAAGAAAATATTATGAATGACAGTTGTTTAGCTAATGTCTGTCAAAGTAGTTACAGATTCAAATGGGGTCAGCCAACATAAAGACCCTAAACATATAAAAAAAGTAAGCAAATCAAGTTAGAGAGCCAGTTCCCAGCTAAAGGAACCTGGCTCTCTAAGTTTTTCCGCCTTCAGAAGCTAGAGTGCCCAACTAAGACCTGAGGATACCCCCGGTGTCTGGCGTACAAGGCTTCAGTTATCCTCAGCAAAAATATAACGGTACAGTTCGCTGGGATCGGGTTCGGGGCTAGACTCCGCAAACTGGACGGCATCATTGATGACATCCTGAATTTTGCGATCGATCGCTTTTAGTTCTTCTCCATCGGCTAGGTTGTGCTCGGTGAGATAGGTAGCCAGCTTTTTAATCGGGTCGCGCGTGAACCAGAAATCCTTCTCTTCTTTGGAGCGAAGTTCATCGGGATCGGCCAGAGAGTGTCCTCGGAAGCGATAGGTCAGAGCCTCTATTAGTGTTGGCCCTTCTCCCGCCCGAGCTCGTTCAACCGCTTCTTGAGCAGCCGCTCGGACAGCCAGAACATCCATGCCATCTACCTCAACACCAGCCATGCCAAACACGCTGGCTTTTTTGTAAATCTCCGGTTGAGAGGTTGCTCGTTCGTGAGCCATCCCAATTGCCCACTTGTTATTTTCTACAACATAAATAATGGGTAGTTTCCACAGTGCTGCCATGTTCAAGCACTCGAAAAATTGACCGTTATTACAGGCTCCGTCTCCGAAAAAGCAAGCCGCTACTTGGTCGGCGCTAGCATCTCCTAACGATTCTCGTCGATATTTGGATTGGAACGCGGCCCCGGTGGCGACGGGAATTCCTTCGGCGACAAACGCGTAACCTCCCAGCAAGCGATGCTCTGCTGAAAACATATGCATCGAACCGCCACGTCCTTTACTACAGCCAGTCGCTTTGCCAAATAACTCGGCCATCACCTCTCGGGCTGGTACTCCTGCACTCAGGGCATGGACATGGTCGCGATAGGTGCTGCAAACAAAGTCTTCTCCTGGGCGCATCGCTTTAATTACGCCAGTTGACACCGCTTCTTGACCGTTATAAAGATGGACAAAACCAAACATTTTGCCTCTGTAGTACATTTGAGCGCACATATCCTCAAACAAGCGCCCCAGCACCATATCCTCGTAAAGAAGCAGCCCTTCTTCCTTGGTAAGGGTAGCCTGCTCAACTTTAAATTCGGGTAAAGTCCGTTCCGTGACCATCGGTTTGTTGTATCCTTAGCAGCAACACTAAAATAAACATTCTCTCAACGCTTGTTCCGCTTTTTTTACAAAGCTAGGGTAAAGTTGAGCTAAACAACCTTGAGTCAAAATAGCACTATCGTAAGATCAAACGGTCTCATTTAGAGAGATGAGCTGCACGGGTTGCTAGAATGACTAACATCAATTTAGCAACTCGGTCTAGGCGGCTCTTGCTGAAGGACTTTTGCACCGATGTAATCGTTCGACAGCTAAAAGACGTTCTAGGAGAGAACGCTATTGGCTACTATACGTTAATTTAAGAAGCTGCCATCGCTGGGGAGTCAACCGTGCGAATTCCGCTCGATTACTACCGAATATTAGGACTGCCAATTCAGGCTACGGCTGAACAGCTGAATCAAGCCTATCGCGATCGCACGCTGCAACTGCCTCGCCGAGAGTACAGTGAAGCGGCGATTACATCTCGCAAACAGCTTCTGGATGAAGCTTACGCAGTTCTGTCCGATCCCGAACAGCGCTCGACCTACGATGCCAGTTTTCTTGCCAAAACTTACGATCGAGAACCCGGTCAAGCGATCGCGATCGGTACTTCGGAAAAAAGTCAAGGAACTGAAGCTGGAGTCGATCCCCACACTCCTAGTATTGAAATTCAACCCGAACAACTGATTGGTTCGCTACTGATTTTTCAAGAGCTAGGAGAATATGAGCTTGTCCTGAAGCTAGCACAGCCCTACCTAGGTAGCAGCAACAGCATCAGCTTGGATAAGGGGCGTTTGGGAGATCCGCAGCTCGTTCGACCAGATATAGTTTTAACACTAGCCTTAGCTTGCCTAGAACTCGGTCGAGAGCAATGGCAGCAAGGGCAGTATGAAAACGCGGCCACGTCCTTAGAAACAGGACAAGAATTACTCCTCAAGGAGGGCTTATTCGCTGCGGTACGGGGAGAAATTCAGGCAGACCTCTATAAGCTGCGACCTTATCGCATCCTAGAATTGCTAGCACTGCCCGAAGAAAATATCGTTGAACGGCGTAATGGTCTGCGGCTTTTGCAAGAGATGCTCCAAGAACGCAGGGGCATCGATGGCACCAGTGACGACCAATCAGGCTTAAGCATTGATGACTTTCTCCGCTTTATCCAGCAGTTACGGGGTTACTTGACGGCAGCAGAACAGCAGAATCTGTTTGAAGCTGAAGCACGCCGTCCATCAGCCGTAGCAACTTACCTCGCGGTTTACGCCCTCTTGGCTAGAGGGTTTGCCCAACGACAGCCAGCCTTAATTGCTCGTGCCAAACAAATGCTCATGCGCTTGGGTAGGCGTCAGGATGTTCATCTCGAACAATCCGTCTGCGCTCTGCTATTAGGGCAAACCGAGGAAGCAAGTCGCGCGTTAGAACTCAGTCAGGAGTACGAACCTCTAGCATTCATTCGCGAACATTCTCAAGGTGCTCCTGACCTGTTGCCGGGACTGTGTCTCTACGGCGAGCGCTGGCTACAAAAGTCAGTATTTCCTCATTTTAGAGACTTAGCTAGCCAGAAGGCGTCCTTGAAGGAATACTTCGCGGACGAGCAGGTGCAAGTGTATTTAGAAAACTTGCCAGAGTCATCAGGGGAAACGAATAACGAGTGGGCCGCTGTAGACTCACAGCAAGCCGTCTACCCAACTACGGCTTATTCCAGCAGCATCAATGAACCAACTTCGTTTCGTCGAGCTGATTTCCGCCCAGTCTCAGACTACGGTGGAAGCCGATCGCAAGAGACACACCAGCATTTAAGCTCGACGCCGCAGCACTCTGTTGCCGAATCAGTAGTTGCTGGGTCGCAGCGAACCGCTGAGCGGACACCTGTAGCGGTTGCAAGTAGCCGAACGGCGACAGTAGGAGCGACAACAGAGCGCCCCACTGCACAAGGAGTTTCTACGCTGCCCGCAGCTCAACGGATTTCTCAAGTCTCAACAGCTGGAGAATCAACCGTTACGGGACTACCTCGCGAGACGGCATCGAGATCGCAGCGCCGACAGCGCCACTCAAGAATTGGTTCTGAGTCTTTAGGCACTCCCTCACATCGGATGAATTCTGGAGCAGGCAGCTCATTGGAGTCCGAAGGCGGCTTGGAGCATATATCACCGGGTCGTCCCCGTTCGTCAGACAAGTTTAAGTCGTCTCAAAAAATTAGACGATTGGTCCTACTTTCCATTGGTGGTTTAGTCGGACTGGGGCTTCTGGTTTTAGTGCTAATTTGGCTGCAAAGAACGCTACAAGGTCTGTCTGCTCCACCTCTAAAGGGAGATCAACCGCAGGTAAGTTTAGCGAATCCTC
>DATNPC010000722.1:0-19708 GCA_036703375.1 Allocoleopsis sp. | reverse complement strand
AAGCGATCGCAGGTAAGAATCGCGGTTTGTTGGCAACCGAAACGGATAAAGTCGCCATCCTCGCGGCAATCGCGCGGTTGGAAGACCGCAACCCTACACCTCAACCCATTGAGGCAACCGATCTCTTAGACGGCAACTGGCGTTTGCTTTACACGAGTTCTCAAGAACTGCTGAATCTCGGTCGATTGCCAATAGCACAACTCGGTCAAATTTACCAATGCATCCGCACCTCAACAACCAAAGTTTACAACATTGCTGAAATTTCTGGAGTCCCCTACCTGGAAAGCCTAGTCAGCGTTGCTGCTCGGTTCGAGCCAGTCAACGAACGCCGAGTGAATGTCCGGTTTGAGCGGTTTATTATTGGTCTGCAACGCTTGCTCGACTATCGGACACCTAGCGACTATATTCAGCAGATCGAATCGGGGAAAAAGTTTTTTCCAGCACTGGACTTTGGCATTGAGAGCCGAGAGCAGCGAGGCTGGCTGGACATAACTTATCTCGACAACGATTTGCGAATCGGGCGAGGGAATGAAGGCAGCGTATTCGTCCTAACCAAAGCACCATAAACTCATCAGCATTCAAGTTGCTGCTCAGCAGCGACAATCAAAGTTATCGCTTCTCGATAGAGTCAACAGCCCTACCCACAATGATGACCTTTCCAGACTTAGTGACGTGGCTAAAAGAACGAACGACCTTCGGTATTCTATCGGAGGATGTATTAAACGCGATCGCACAAGTCGTGGAAGAACGTGTGGTACCGACAAACACGCGCTTGGCTCTCGAAGACACTCCTGTTGAAGCTCTCTACATTCTGCAACACGGGCGTTTGGAAAGCGATCGCGCCAACCAAACGAGTTCCCTATGGGCTGTCAGTTGGCTTCCAGGCGCAGTGATTCATTTACCAGAACTGCTATTCAACCAACCTGCCCAGAGAACCGTCAAAACCCTCAGCGAGTGTCACCTCTGGGTTATCCCTAGCGAGCGATTTCGGGAATTAATCGATCGCTACCCCGAAATTTCCCAAGCCTTCTCACCGCAACTGGCTCAAGAACTGGCAGAACTTTCCTCTAAACTCACCTACGAGCAAGAGCGTCAATCTGCCTTGCGACCCTATTTAGTGAATAGAGCAAAACGCGGAATTATTGGCAAAAGCCGCTATGCCGTGCGCCTGCGACAACAAATCAAAAAGGCAGCAGAAGACCGCAAGCCAGCACTCATTTTCGGCGAACCCGGACTGGAAAAAGACAATATTGCCGCTCTGATTCATTTTGGCTCTGCCTATCGGCGAGAACCAATGATTAAAGTCGATTGCAGTACCGTGCAGGCCAGCGGTGCAGAGTTATTCGGTCGTGCGGGCGGTAAACCAGGGCTAATTGAATACCTCAAAGACGGCACCTTGATTCTCAACAATATTCAGGAACTGCCCCCAGAACTCATCCCTCAACTCGCGGTGTTGTTAGAAACTGGCACCTACACCCCAGTCAATCGTCCAGATGAACCGCCTGCCGAACCCCTTGATTGTCAGGCACACATCATTATGATTTCCGAAAAAACTCTACCGGAGATCGAACGGCGAGTTACTCATTTAATTAAAGTCCCGCCACTGCGGGTGCGAAAAGCAGATGTTAGCGCTCAGATGGATTACTACATCAGTCTCGTCTGCCGAGCGAGAGGAATTGCCAAACCCAAGGTAACGCCTGAAGCACTACGCCGATTGCAAGCCTATGATTTTCCCGGCAACTTGCGGGAGTTGGAAAATCTGGTAGAAAGAGCGATCGTTCAATTAGGGAACGGGAAAGAACTTACTGAAGAAATTGTCTGGCCGTCTCAAAGCAAGAAAAAACAATTTCGCGTCAATCTCTTGAATGCCTATCCTGAATTGAGGCGATTTTTGAGGAGTCCGTGGTGGCCCGATCGCATTAATTATGGCTTCACCTTATGGTTTTTTGCCCTAGTTGTAGTGCTGGGATTTGTCGGGCCGCAAAACCGTCAGGAAAATTTTACGTTAAATCTGTTTTGGGCCTGGTGGTGGCCGTTAGTGCTCATTGGCTTTCCCTTCGTCGGACGCCTCTGGTGTGCGGTTTGTCCCTTCATGATTTATGGAGAAGTGACCCAAAAGCTTTCCCTTTGGCTGTGGCCTCGACAACTGAAGCGCTGGCCGAGAGAAACGGCTGAACAGTGGGGCGGATGGTTTTTATTTGGGCTATTCGTCCTGATTTTTTTATGGGAAGAACTGTGGGATTTAGAAAATACCGCTTACCTCTCGGCTTGTTTGCTCCTGTTAATTACATCTGGAGCAATGATTTGTTCTGCAATCTTTGAGCGACGGTTTTGGTGTCGGTATTTGTGTCCGATTGGAGGAATGAACGGTCTATTTGCCAAACTCTCTATGACGGAACTGCGGGCGCAGCAGGGGACGTGTTCGGCAGAATGCACGACTTACCAGTGTTATAAAGGTGGGCCTCAAAAAGGGGAAGGATTGGAAACAAATGGATGTCCCTTGTATTCTCACCCGGCCCAACTCGAAGATAATCGGGACTGCGTGCTGTGCATGACGTGCTTAAAAGCTTGTCCTCACCGTTCAGTTGAAGTAAATTTGCGTCCGCCAGGGATTGAACTGTGGACAACCCATATTCCGCGCACGTATGAAGTGGCACTGTTGCTCTTGCTGCTGGGCGGGGTATTTTTGCATCGACTACCGGAGTTGCAGCTAGAGTTGGGATTATCGCTAGATTTGACGAAGTTTTGGCAACATTTTGGCTTCTCGCTTGCCGCGTTAGCCATTCCCGCAACCATTCCCTTGCTTGCCTATGGTGGAATGCAACTCATTTACCGACTCATCCAAACTCTCAACTCTAAACTCCAAAATCCCAAGCCTCGGCGTTTTGTGGAACTGGCTTATGGGTACTTGCCTCTGGTGCTAGCGGCTAACTTAGCTCACTATTTGCGCTTGGGGTTGAGTGAAGGGGGACGGCTGCTACCCGTCACGTTTGCCACCTTTGGCTTGAGCGGTGAAGCGCTGCCCGTATGGGTAGCTCATCCGGCTGTGATTGAATTTTTGCAAGGCGTTACGCTGATTGCTGGCGTGGTTTTGACGATGCTACTCACTCAAAAGATAGCCGCTCAATCCATGCGATCGCTTTTGGCACAGCATCTAGCAGCAGTGGTTCTAGGTGTCTGTCTTTGGGCAACTATCGTTGGCTATTGAACCACGTTCGAGCGAGGCTAGAGCGCTGGTTCAGTAATGGTAGAGGTAATCAACTGGCGGACGATTTGCTCGTGTCTTACCAGGCTGTTCTAAAACTTTCCTCTCTCTATAGGAGTAAGTTGAAGGATAGAATGCGATCGCGAAATGAGATTTCAAACTATGAATCTAGCAGTCACACTTCACTCTTCAAGCATTGGTTGTACCTGCAATCTTTAGAAGTTCCAATTAGAACCTCCAATGATTAGCCTTTATTTGATCGCAACTTGTAGCTTATGTCGCATACATAGCGCGGTCTAACGTTTCCAGTCAGCGGTTGCTAGGAGCTTTTCATCCCACCTAATCGGCTTCTGTCAATCCGCTGTACCCAAATTGTTATGCCGCGATCTACTAACAAAACCAAGGATGAGATTAGTTCGACTTCTGGCTTCTAAAATCAGGCTCAAATAGCCCAGTCTTGATTTTTTTTCGTCCCTTCTCGAAAGCAGAATCGTCAGTAGTTTCTATCATTTGGATTAGCGAATTGTACTTATCGTGAATGCGCCTAACTTCAGCAACTAATTGCTCACGAGGTATTTCACGCCAATATGCTTCATATAGCGCTCTAGCTTCATGTCTTAATGCTGTTAAGACGTTACCTGCCTGCTTGTGTGCTCCTGCCTTTTTATCTACACCAAAGACGGATGCTATACCAGTAATTAGACCCGATACAGCAGCAAATGCACCGAGCCAAGATGGAAAGCCAATTGCAGTTAAGATGCCACTAAGTGCTGCGACACAAGATGGTACGATGAGAAATAATCTTGACTGAAACTCTGCCTTATTTGCCATGGCAAAATGTGTTTGTGAAGTGTAAAGGCAGTTTTCCTCAATGATTTTACACTCGTCAAGTAAATGTTGAACAGTATCCGGTGAATTATTCTTATTCATAAATCTTATAATCTAGAAAAGTAGCAAAAATACAATTAAATATAGGCTAGCTAATAGGGAAAGACAGTTCCAAAGAGTTCTCTCCACTTAGATTTTGCTGTATACCAATACTTGTTATTTTGAAATTCCATTGCTTCTAAAGATTTCTTGTAAGCAAGTTTAGCTTTATATTCAAAACTACCTTTGCGATGAATAAACTGATTGCTTCCTAACGCAAGCCAGTACCCTTTATTAGGGTATTCATTTGCAAGGAAAGCGAAGAAATCACGGCACATCCAGTCATAGAAACCTTTTCCTTTGTCCCTATACGCCCAATTGCAGATAAATCTGTGAGCAAGAGTATCTATAAGCAGACCTCCCATTGGAACACTGAGGTTGTCCTTCCAGGCACGAATCATTCTGCAAAGCCACTTCAAATTTTCACTATAAAGATAATTGCGAATGGTTGCTATTTCAGGTTTGGGATTTGTTATTCTCCATCGTCCTCCATTATTAGAATCGGGATACTTGTAACTTCCATCGCTCTGAGCAAAACTAGGTACAACCTCAAAAACCATACCGTCACTAAACGATACGACTACGACTTGTCCATCACCTCCAATACTTGTTCTTGGATAGGTTTTGAGTAAGGAGTTACGAACCCTTTGCAGTAATGCTGATTGTCCGTTACCAATATAGTTATTGTACTGGCTCAGTAAAGCTGGAGGTAGGACAAAAATCATATCTAGGTCACTGATACCACGAATAGCAGTGCCCCGACCATAGGAGCCAACGTAGAGGCTGTGATCCGTGTATGACTGATACCCGTAAAAATCAAGATTGAGCCGATTTGTAATCAGTTGATATCGTGAGGAAATATCCGATTTATTGTTGATGGTTAAGTTGTCGCAGAACTCTGAAAAAATTTGATACTCACTCATCTTCTCGATACTAGATGGATAAACTCGCCATTCACTAGTATAAATGTACTATTTTCTTTTAGTGTTGTTCTGGTTGCTCTGAAGCTAGATATAGGAGATGGAAGCTGAAAACATGGTAAACATTGCGATCGCCCCTCGCTGTAGGTTGGGTTAAGTACTGTCAAGTCCTTGCTTATGAATTAGTAGGTAACGTGAAACCAAACATGACTCGATTGGGCGATCGCACCAGGGTTGAGGTGGAGAAGCAGTGATGAGTATCGGGTTTCATCCTTCAACCCGACCTACAAGATCGGGCGATCGCATTAAGTTGAAGGATACAATGCGATCGCATAATCCCGCTCTTTAAGTGGGCAGAATTAATCAACTTAAAGAACTTACGCTTCAGGGGGTAAGATTGTGAGTCCATATTTGGGTGCCGTCGCTAGCAGCTTATCGATCGCAGCCCGATCGGGCACAGGTGGATTGAGTGGATCGGTCACAGGTCTCCCAACTTCAGCGAAGAACATTTCCAAACCAGCAGGTGTTACCCAACACAACATTCGCGATCGCGTCGCTCCAGTATTTTTGAAACTGTGTTTTTGTCCCCTGGGAGAATGTAAGAACGTACCGGGTGTTGCCAAAATAGTTTGGTCATCTAAGCAAAACTCGACTTCACCCTCAAGAATGTAAAAGGCTTCATCTTCACGACTATGAATATGGGGAGGCGTCCCGACCTCAGGATTACATGCAATCTCAATCAGCGCATATTGCCCCTGAGTGTTCTGCCCCAATGCCTTGAACGTGACAGCGTCACCGGCAACTGTCAAAACATCGCCTTCCTGAGGCATCATGACTATTCCTTGCTGGTTTAGAGTCATCTCAGCTCCTCGTTTTTGCTAAACGATCGGTGTACAAGTAGAGTTTTCGATTTGAATTTAATGGAATTACCGCCTAGCTGTGGGGCTATATGCTAAGCGTAGTCCTGAGTCCTCACCAATTGTATTTTGATATCAAGTAACGATAACTGCTCATACTAAAAATTCACGCAAAATCCAGAGCCGACGGCTGGAACACCTTGTTAGGCGCGTTCTTGCTCTACCATGACTCTGGGTACTCGGCATGGGTTGGAAGCCCTCCGCTAGCACAACCCCACGACGCTCTGGATGCCCAGAAGATGTGATCCGTCGGAGCGATCGGTGGTGCTGTATCCAACGAGCCAGCCGGAATAACCACGAGCTTGCCGTTGCGCGTTAGACGCGGAACCGGACACCCGCAATGACTGCAAAACCATTTGCCGAAGCTCTTTGCCGTGGGAAGGTCATAACGGGTGATGACTTCCTCCCCTGAAAGCCATCGGAACTGGCTCGGCTCAACGGTTAGATTTGTGGCGTGACCTGTACCCGTGCCTTTGCGACACCGCGAGCAGTGGCAATGAGCCATTTTCTGGAACGGTGGGTTCACTTCAAATGTCACTGTTCCGCAAAGGCAACCACCGTGAATGCTGGACTTATTCATCTGCTCTCTCTGAGTGCCTAGATACTATAAGCTTGACCTATTATACTACAAAATACTACAAAGCTTGAATGTCAAGCTTTATTACAATCTTTTTGTAACGCTTTTAATCTGAAGTCATTCCGATTACGATACCAATACGAACTCATAACGGCTATGAATAAAATAGCTGTCGATCAGTCCAGAATTGACTGAACCGAAATGGCAAAGTTCTACTTACTTGACGGAGAAATCACTGACTATGACCGATCGCAAAACGTTGACAACCGCTGAGGGAATTCCAGTTGCAGACAACCAGAACTCCTTGACGGCAGGTGAGCGAGGGCCTGTGTTGATGCAGGATTTTCACTTGATGGAAAAGCTGGCTCACTTCAACCGGGAACGCATTCCTGAACGGGTTGTCCACGCGAAAGGAGCCGCTGCATTTGGCACGTTTACTGTTACCCACGACATTACTCGCTACAGTAAAGCCAAAGTTTTTTCAGAGGTTGGCAAGCAAACCCCAGTTCTCCTGCGCTTCTCTACAGTAGGAGGCGAAAAAGGTTCAGCCGATGCGGAGCGCGACCCCAGAGGCTTTGCGGTTAAGTTCTATACGGAAGAAGGCAACTGGGACGTCACAGGTAACAATACCCCAGTCTTTTTCATCCGCGATCCGCTCAAGTTCCCAGATTTCATCCATACACAAAAGCGCAATCCGCAAACGAATTGCAAAGATGCCAACGCCAAATGGGATTTTTGGTCGCTCAGTCCGGAGGCATTGCATCAAATCACGATTCTATTTAGCGATCGCGGCACGCCCAAAACCTATCGACACATGGATGGATTTGGCAGCCACACCTTCAGCCTGATCAATGCTCAAGGCGAACGGGTATGGTGCAAGTTCCATTTCAAAACTCTCCAGGGCATTGAAAACTTTACAGCGGAAGAAGCGGTTCGAGTCAGCGGTGAAGACCCCGATCATGCGACTCGCGATCTGTTTGAAGCGATCGAACAAGGAGACTATCCCAAATGGCGCGTCTGCATTCAGGTGATGACTGAGGAACAAGGCGCACAGCACCGAGATAACCCCTTTGACCTGACGAAAGTTTGGAAGCATTCCGAATATCCTTTGATTGACGTTGGCATTCTCGAACTCAACCGCAATCCACAAAACTACTTTGCTGAAGTGGAACAGTCGGCATTTTCTCCCTCTAACGTCGTTCCTGGCATCAGCTTCTCGCCGGATAAGGTACTGCAAGCCCGCATCATGTCCTATCCCGATGCTCAACGCTACCGTCTCGGTGCCAACTATCAGCAATTGCCCGTCAACCAACCCAAGTGTCCGGTGATGCACTATCAACGGGATGGCGCGATGGCATTGGGTAACAATGGCGGCAATGCACCCAACTACGAACCCAACAGCTATGACGATGCACCCAAGCAAAATTGCGCCTATGCAGAGCCAGCGTTGAATCTAGGTAATGTGAAAGGCGATCGCTACGACCACCGGCAGGGAAATGACGACTATACTCAAGCAGGCGATCTGTATCGGCTAATGACGCCCGACGAACAGGAGCGTCTGATCCAAAACATTGTGGGCAGTTTGAGCGAAGCGCGACAGGATATTCAGATGCGTCAACTCTGCCATTTCTTCCGGGCTGATGTGCAGTACGGGATGCGGATTGCACAAGGGTTAGGGATTCAGATCGATCCATCGATGATTCCAGCCTCTACTCAGCCCGTGGGAGTATAGCAAGGTGACGAACAACTAGAGTAGTTCTCAATTGAACTCAACCTAAATCAGGTGTAGGGGCAAGGCATATCCATTGGTGTCAATTTAAGGGAAATTTTCCCCTGAAAGGGCGAAGCATTCGGACGTGAAATCTGGGATTTGACCGATCAATTGTCCCCCGAATGCTTCGTCCCTACTTCTAATTTTGGCTCCTCAACCCCCTGCCTAGGGCTTAAGTTGACACCAATGGGCATATCTTGTCCCTACATTTTGGGCTACCGCGTACACACCAGGGGACGTGCGTGACGGGATACCATGGTAAGATTTACCAAAATTCCTCCGGGAAAGCCTTCCTTGTTCATTCTGTTACAGCATTGTCTGCAAGTTACTCACTTTCTCCAAATGATTGGTCTGGTATATTAATTCGGCTTGGTGTTGCCTTAGTCGTCGGGGCAATCATTGGCTTAGAGCGCGAAACTAGACATAAACCAGCGGGATTAAGAACTTATATGCTGGTGAGTTTTGGTTCTGCTTTGTTTATTCTTATCCCGATTTTACTCGGTAACACCGAACGCAGCGCGGATGCTCTTTCTCGCGTGATTCAGGGGATTACAGCTGGTGTTGGTTTTGTCGGAGGAGGCGTCATCTTGCGCGAATCGCGATCGCAAAATGAGGATGAAGTTAGGATTCGTGGTTTGACTTCAGCTGCGGCGATTTGGGTTTCGGCAGCGCTGGGTACTTCGGCTGGCTGTGGGTTGTGGCTAATGAGTCTCATTGCCGCCGTGCTGACTTTAGTGGTGCTCAAGTTATTTAAAAAACTTGAGCCTCATCTTTGACACTCACACGGTTACGCTACGCTAAAACCGTGGGATTCTTGGTTCAGCCAGTCAACTTGCTCGGTAAGTTTACGCTTTCGCATCATCTCTTAACACAGATGAAGGTACATCTCTGAGAGTCAGTAAAAATTGCTTATCAAAACTCAAGCTCTCTTCATCAAAATTTCATAGGTAATTACCGCAAATACGCAGAGCGATAAGGCTGGCCCTACTAGCCCGACAGCTCCAATCGTATTCCTATGGGAATGGGAAGTGTCCTCACCCTCGCTTCGCCAAAGCTAAGAGTAATTATTGGCTGAGCTCAGGCATTACTGAGATATTTCCAGCAACGGCAGCGTTTCCCAGGCTTGAGCGACAATATCACTGAGCCAACGTCTTTGGTCGCGATCGAGCAGAGTATCTTCCGCCAGCACTTCGGCGGTTAAATCGTCTAGCGACTGTCCTTGGGAGCGAGCAATCTGAATCACGCCCGCTATAGCAGCCGCCACTAGTTCTTCATCTACAGGCTTCTGACGCAAGGCCACAATTTCTTGAGGGTTAGCTGGGATGGGATAATTCATGGCTAGTTAACAGTAGCACCCTTACCTTAACAAAATGAGAAGAGTATAAAGTTTTTTTACTATTCTTAAACAATTCGGTATCCGGAAGCTTAGCGTATTTTGTCCCATTCTTACCTCCGTCTTTCTTGGTAAATAGTTAGTCCATGAGATCACAACGATGAAAGAACTTTTCTACGTAGAAATACCGACGCCGGATACAAACGCCGTCCGCATCTGGTTACAACAGGACTGGCAACCTGAGTTGGGGAAGAAAATTATCACCCCTGACGGTATCCGTTTGCAATTTGACAACGTACCCCCCAGCAATCAAACCCCTACAACCGCGATCGCAGCGATTCCGGAAATCTCTCTATTTGTCTGGTCAGTCCAGCGTACTACATACCTTAAGGCCTTTCGTTGGGGAGCCTTACCCATCAAGGGTGAGCGCCAAATCCTGCAACAGCTTGAAGCTGTTTTACGCCGCCAATTTCCCTATCAGTATCCCGAACCCCCTGCCGTTGACCTCTCCAAACAATCTATTTTCGAGGCATTGGCTCCTTACTATCCGCTAACCGTGCATTTTTTTCAGAAAATGCCCAACGGAGAATATGACCTAAACCGCGTCTATTGGTGGGAAAAGCGGTGGCGTGAGGGGGTTCGCAATCCTAAAGAGCCTCGTCAGGTTGTGTTTAAGAGATTGCCGGGTGAACGTTCTCAACAGGAACGTTCCTATCCCACGTACTACACACCTGCTACGCCAACGGCAACGCCTCAAGGAAAAGAGAACGCCTACGGCGATGAGAAACCTGCAAACCCCAATTATGACATTGTCTATATTGGCGGTGCGTTGGGTCTGATTCATGCCGCCGTCATGGCGCGGTTGGGCTACCGGGTACTACTCATCGAGCGCTTACCCTTCGGACAGATGAACCGAGAGTGGAATATTTCACGGGATGAGTTACAAAGTTTAATCGATCTGGGTCTATTGACCTCAGCTGAGTTAGAAAGCATCATCGCTAGAGAATACATCGATGGGTTTAACAAGTTCTTTGATGGCAACAATCCACCTCACCTCCAGGCCGCCGTCTTGCACACGCCAACCGTACTCAATATAGGGTTGGATTCTGAGAAACTGCTGAAGCTATGCGGTGAAAAGTTTAAGAGTGCTGGCGGAGAAGTTTGGGATGAGACGGAGTTTATCCGTGCCGATATCGAAGCCGAGCAAGTCGTCGTAACAGTGCAACATCTGCCGACTCAATCAGAGCGAGAAGTCAGCAGCCGTTTGCTGGTCGATGCGATGGGAACTGCTTCTCCGATAGCGTGGCAGTTAAATGGAGGACGCGCTTTCGATAGTGTCTGCCCAACAGTGGGTGCTGTAATTGCCAAGGGATTTGAGCCAGAAGTCTGGGATGCCAATTATGGCGATGTTCTCAACAGTCATGGAGATATTTCGCGAGGGCGTCAACTGATTTGGGAGTTGTTCCCAGCGACTGACGAGGAACTAACGATTTATTTGTTCCATTACCATCAGGTGAATCCTGAGAATCCTGGCTCGTTACTGGAGATGTACGAGGATTTCTTTACAATTTTGCCAGAATACCGTCGCTGCGATCTGGAAAAGCTGGTGTGGAAGAAGCCGACGTTTGGGTATATTCCGGGGCATTTTAGTGTGGGAAGTCGCGATCGCATCGTAGCATTCGATCGTCTCGTCAGCGTCGGTGATGCCGCCTCGCTCCAATCTCCTCTCGTCTTTACAGGGTTTGGTTCCCTCGTCCGCAACCTCTATCGTTTGACTGACCTTTTAGATACAGCGTTACAACACAATCTCCTAAGCGCCAAGGATTTAAACCAAATTCGTGCTTATCAAAGCAATATCTCCGTCACCTGGCTGTTTTCCAAGGGCATGATGGTGCCTACAGGTCGCTATCTCCGTCCCCAACGGGTCAATGCCATGCTCAACACCTTCTTCGGGCTTTTAGCCGATGAACCGCCAGCCGTGGCTGATAACTTCATTAAAGACCGCTTTGACTGGTTAACCTTCAATCGTCTAGCCCTGAAAGCCGCTTGGCGTAACCCCGCCCTCTTACTCTGGATTTGGGATATGGCTGGGGCCAAGGATATCTTCCGTTGGCTAGGTAGCTACTTGAGTTTTACCAGTAATGCCTTAGTGAGCGGGTTATTGAGGGGCTGGTTTCCTCGTTTAGTTCGGCGTCTCCAGCCTTGGATTGAAGAGCGTTCTCCAGCTCTGTGGTTGCGGCTGTTGGCTCAAAGCTACGCGATTACGGCGGGGATGGGCCGCCCCGAACGAGTGAAGCGAGACACCGTTCAAGTGACCAGAGAGAAACTCACCCAAAATTATGAATTGTAAATTATGAAGTGATTTACAATTTGCTACGGGTTTGAAGCCCCCACTAAGGTTTTTAAGGGTCTACATTTAGGGGGAGTTAAAATCCCCTCTAAATACCTAAATGCTGACTTCATAGCAGTTCTCAATTGAGTGGAGCACAAATTGTTTGTAGGGGCGATTCATGAATCGCCCCTACGATGTGTTCTATGCAACCGAGAACCGCTATCAGCATTCATAATTCACCCAAATAAGGGGAGCTGTGAGGGGCGAGACAGATGCCCCTGGCTTTAGCTATTGGGAGTCGTCAATAGAACTTGGCTTGAGACGCACTATCCCTTTTGTCGATTCCATTGACTTGTTCTTTGCGGATCGTCTTATCTGCCCAATCCACAGCAAGGGTACAAATATTACTATTTTCCTTTAACCTCGATGAAACCGCTTCTACTGCTAATTTCCAATAAAATCTAGACTATTAAGACCCCTTAGACGAATAGAATGTGCCATGCCGACCTATCGATCGAAAACCTCCACTCAGGGACGTAATATGGCCGGTGCCCGCGCGCTCTGGCGCGCCACCGGAATGCAAACTGAGGATTTCGAGAAGCCAATTATTGCAGTTGCCAACTCCTTTACCCAATTCGTACCCGGTCACGTTCACCTGAAGGATCTGGGCCAATTGGTGTGCCGTGAGATTGAAGCCGCAGGTGGTGTCGCTAAGGAATTCAATACCATCGCCGTGGACGATGGCATCGCTATGGGCCATGACGGAATGCTCTACAGTCTGCCCTCGCGCGAGATCATCGCCGATTCGGTCGAGTACATGGTCAACGCCCATTGTGCCGACGCCTTGGTCTGCATTTCCAACTGTGACAAAATTACCCCTGGTATGTTGATGGCAGCCCTGCGTCTCAACATTCCCGCTGTATTCGTTTCCGGCGGCCCCATGGAAGCGGGCAAGACCAAGCTCTCGGATCGCAAACTGGACTTGGTGGACGCCATGGTGGTTGCCGCGAATGACAGTATCAGCGATGAGGTTGTCGAAGAGTATGAGCGTTCCGCATGCCCGACCTGTGGCTCTTGCTCTGGCATGTTCACTGCCAACTCCATGAACTGTCTCACCGAGGCTATCGGCCTCGCCTTGCCCGGTAACGGCACCGTGCTCGCAACCCATTTCGACCGCAAGGATTTGTTCCTCAACGCCGCGCGTACCATTGTCAGCATTACCCGTCGCTACTACGAGCAGGACGATGAATCGGTACTGCCACGCTCCGTGGCCAGTTTCAAAGCGTTTGAAAATGCCATGATGCTGGATATCGCCATGGGCGGCTCCACCAACACTATTCTGCACTTGCTGGCCGCCGCCCATGAAGCCGATGTCGATTTCACCTTGACCGACATCGATCGCCTCTCGCGCCAGGTGCCACAACTTTGTAAAGTGGCTCCAAACACACCTACTTATCATATTGAGGATGTCCATCGGGCTGGCGGTATCCCAAGCATTCTCGGTGAACTCGATCGGGCTGGTCTGCTTCACACGGACGTGCCAACCGTTCACAGTAAGACGCTCAAAGAAGCGATCGATCGCTGGGATGTCATGCGTACTGATGACGAAGCCGTCCACACCTTCTTCAAAGCCGGCCCTGCGGGGATTCCAACTCAGCAAGCGTTCAGCCAATCGACCCGCTGGCCCTCCCTCGACCTAGACCGGGAAAACGGCTGTATCCGCAACATCGAAAACGCCTACAGTACCGAGGGCGGACTGGCTGTGCTATACGGTAACTTGGCTGAGCGCGGTTGTATTGTGAAGACGGCAGGCGTAGACGAAAGCATTCTGGTGTTTGAAGGTCGGGCGCGCATTTATGAAAGTCAGGATGCCGCCGTCAACGGAATTCTTCGCGATGAAGTCGAACCGGGCGACGTAGTGGTCATTCGCTATGAAGGTCCGCGCGGTGGACCTGGCATGCAGGAAATGCTCTATCCAACCAGTTACCTGAAATCCAAGGGGTTGGGCAAGGTTTGTGCCCTATTGACCGATGGTCGCTTTTCAGGCGGGACTTCGGGCCTCTCGATTGGTCATGCCTCTCCGGAAGCGGCGGCGGGCGGCAACATTGCTCTAGTTCAGGACGGCGATCGCATCTTGATTGATATCCCTAATCGCCGCATCCATGCGGAGCTATCGGCGGAGGAATTAACCAAGCGTCGTGTTGCCATGGAAGCGAAGGGCAAAGATGCCTGGAAGCCCGCGCAGCAGAGGCGGCGTCGGGTGAGTGCGGCACTCAAGGCTTATGCTCTGCTGGCGACTAGCGCGGATCGAGGCGCGGTACGCAATCTGGAATTGCTCGAATAGAGAAATACGCAGACACACAAGGGAGCGAGGAGCTTGATAGCCTCGCCTCTAGAAGATGTGGGTTTTAGACGGGTCGATAACGGGGAAAACTGGGTAGATCGATCGCTGCCAACGATCTGAGTTTTTTCGGGCGTCGTAAGGGATAAAGTGTTGGCGATGGCCAGTTCGATTGAGGCAGACGCATGCCCTTTTGCTTTTCTGGCTCGGTTTTGGCGAAATCTTCCTCGAATTCCTCGTCTAGCCCTTCTACTTGAGGCTCTAGCTCCTCACTCTCTTCGGATAAAGGAGCTTCCTCAGCGCTGCCCAGAGGTATCGCGGGATTGTCAGTCTCCTCTAAGCTAGTGCTTGGTGCTAGTCTCAACTGTCCTGGAATACCCGCTACATCGAATGGAACGTCCAACAAACCCGATGCCTCAGCTAACGAGGTGATCTCATCGAGGAGTTGCTGTTCTGACTCCAACTCTGTGTCGGTACTTTCTGGAACAGCAGTCACGGCTTCGTCAAGGGTGTCAGAGGTATCTACTGTTGAAAGCGGCTCGATGCGATCGATGGAGCTGATTTCTAACGGTTCTCCTTGCGAAGCATACACTGTCAAGAGCGGATCGATCTGGATAGGACGATTCCAGAGCGGGTCGGTAATGGTGTCTTCGCGTATCTCTAGGTCTGCCGACCACGGTTGAATGGGTTGTGTTTTGGGAAAGGGAGTTGAGGATGTAGTCCTGGACTGAGAGGTTGGTTGACTTGCCATAGGAGGCGTCATCTCCAGCGACTTTTCCAAGGCTGTTTTGAATTGTAGGGTTTGTTGTTGCTGTCGGTGCAGGCGCGTTCTCAGCTCGCGACAGGTGTTTGCGGCTTGTAATAGTTGATGAGACTGCTCGTTGTAGCGCTGTTGGGTCAAAGCGCATTCTCGTTCGAGTTGAGCAATTCGTTCTTGAGAGCTTTGTAACTGCTCTGACAATGTTTCGATTAAAATCTGCTGACGTTGAGCCGCTTGATGAGACGATTCTAAGGCTTGGAACAGACGGGTTAATCGCTCTTGACCTGTCTTGAGTTCCTCCATCTGCTGAGCCATTAACGCCTCGCGTGCGCGCGATCGCATTTGCTCGGCGTGCAATTCCTCATCCCTCTCCCTCAGTGCTGCTTTCAGTTGAGTCACTTGGTCGAGCAGGTGACGATTGCGCTGGCGCATTTTTTGAGTCAAGGCAAACCAGTCGGCGTCCTTAGTGCGTTGTTCGGAGGCAACAGGTATCTCAGTATCGGAGACAACAGGTATCTCCGTCACCGAAGTCTCCGCCTCTATCGTTATCGGCTCTGTCTCCGTCAAAGGACTTTCTTCTTCTGTTGTTGGCTCTTGTCTCAACGGTCGAACTACTTCCAAGAAACTCGGTAACTGAGAAACATTGACGACCTGCGGTTCCTCAGGTGTTTGGGTCACCTCTGGCAAATCAGCTGAGCTGTCATCCATGGAGGTCGTGGGTTCAGGAAGGGGCTGGTTATTGGGGGTGTCAGCTTCGCTCATGGCTCTTTATCCAGAGGGTCACAAATCCACAATGTGGGCAAGTAGGGGCAAAGCTCTCCTTACCACAACGAGTAGGGTTTACCCGGCAACTTTGGGTCAAAGGCTTTGCACGCTTGAGGGTCTGCGAACAGCATTCGAGTCAAATGCGTAGCCCTGACTTGAGGCGAGGGTGTGACTTTTTAAATTGCCTCACTCCTCTCTCCATACAAAGTAATGCACAAAAATCGCCAGACCTCAAATTTTAAGTTAAACGGAATGCACAGCGCTGGTTTTTGATAGGCTTAGCTAATGGTGGAGCAAGCTTCTATTAATACATCCCGATGCATCAGCGCTCGATCGACCAGCGATTGTAGTTGGTCGCGAGTGAGCGGGTCACCATTGGCATACTGTTTCAACCAGATTTGGTCGATCGCATTCGGATCGTCGGGTAATCGCTCTAAATCCCATCCAGGAATATCTAGTTGCTCCATCAAATAACTCACCTTCGGGTCGTAACTGAGGGCAAAACAACGGCATTCTTCTGCCGCTGCCATAATTAGGCTGTGGAGACGCATCCCAATTGCCATTTCTACACCCCGAAATAATCCTTTTAGTTCTCTAGGGTCTTCTATCTGGAAAATCTGATGAGGACCCGTGAGTTGAGAGGCAATGGATTCGGCGAGGCTCACGTCTTGAGATGCCTGGAATGGAACTAATAGGATACAAGTTTGCGTGGCTTTTTGAAAGTTAACTAGAGCACGAGTGAGGGTGGCAAGACGTTGAGGCGTTAGCGTTGGATGCGATCGCAACGTTACCGCTACTCTCGGTGCGGGTAAGTCCCACAATCCTGGGACAGGCTTAGAGTCTAATGCCCAAACTGGGTCGGGAGCCAGAGTAAAGGGAATTTGCCAGTCCGCCAGAAGTTGGGCAGAACCGCGATCGCGCACGCTAACGGCTGCACAACCGGCAAACGAGCGTCGCGCTACCTGGCGAGTGAATTCTCGCTTGAGCGGGCCAATTCCCTGCGCCCAGGCAATAGTTTTCAATCCCATCTGCTGAGCTAATCCCATCAAACCACAGTAGTAGAGCGGGCTAGCAGCACTGGTGACATCTTGAATCAGACTGCCACCCCCCCAGATGAAGATATCGGACTGGCGCATGACCTTTAGCACCTGAAAGAGGGAGTTGCGATCGCACGCTTGCACCCGATAGCGTTTGCGAGTCTGGGCAGGGTTGCCAGAAAGCACGATCGGTCTTACAGACTCCGGTAGCATTTGTAATAAAGAAGCCAGCAATGCCTCATCGCCGCCATTGCCCTTCCCGTAATATCCACATAAAACTGCTCGTATTTGCCTCATGCGAAAACTTTATCAGTTTTCGGGTAGCGAGTTATGACTGAATCCAGGAAAATGGTGCGATCGCATCTGTTCATCTTCCTAAAAGATACACCGACCAGAGGGTTAAGTCCTTGAGTTATAGAGCAAGTCTTCTAAAGAGGTTTAGAGAATGAGCTCAATCATCAAAAGTCTGAATAGCCCGTCTTTAAGCCTTTTAACCAGGTGATTTTATGGCAGTAACGTAAAGAAACTGGCTTGATTCTTCAGCGTTACCAATTATCAGAAAGCCAGCATTTATAATCTGAGCTAGTAAATCAGACTTTTCCTCTAGCCAGCGGTAGATAGGTTCTGCAATTTTCAACAAGCCACCGAACTTAAGCACGCGATAAGCTTCTGTAAGATAATCTGGGTAGTTGATGCCCATTAGAGAAAGGGAAAAGATGGCAACATCAAGTTGTCCGTCTTTCAAGGGAGTATGTGTGATATCGCAGGAAATTACATTTTCGTTGATGGCGAGGTGATCGAATGAATAAACTTTGTTTGGCAAGCATTCAGCAAGTTTAGCTTCGCCGCAACCAAAGTCACCGATAACCCAGTCGGGACGTTTTTTAAGTGACTTAGCAATCTTTTTATAAGGAATTTCAGTCCATGTTTGTCGAGCCTCACGGTAGAGTGTGTGATACAAATACCACTCCTCTGGATTCTGTTTTAATCGTTCATGGGTAGTTTGGCTGTAGGCACTGTTGAATCGACTGTTCATCATAGAGAAATCGCCAAACCTCCGACGAGCAATTTCTGTCTCGAATTCTGGTAAGGGGACTTTTAACTGGGTACGCTCGAAGACGAAAACGCCATCCTTTTCTACCCGTGAAATCCACGCTTTTAGAGCCTCGTTTGCTTTCTTTTGCATGATTTCAGGTGAGGCAAGTTCCCCTTCAGGAATAACCCCATCTACAGCAGCATCAGCGAGAGTTCTTTTCCACTGGATTCGATGCCACCGCATCTTATCCCAAGACCAGATATCATCTTTATGAGCAAGGACAACTTGCGGGATGATTACCTCAACTTTATCGAAGGCTGAGCCTTGTCGGTAGAGTCGTCCAATGAGTTGTTCGTACTCGGCGCTAGTCCAAGGCAAACTGACAACAATTAAGCGGTTACAAACATATTGCAATCCATCAATGCCAGTGCCAACAGGTGCGGTTCCAATCAATACATCAACTTTGCCTTTACAGAATTGCTCTAACCCAGTCTTTTCTTCACCTGTGAATAGACCAACTGTAAAACCAGCGTTCTGGATTGCCTGACGCAATGGCTCGATTAGTCCTGTAAGGTAATGGGTGTAAACGAGGCTTCCTTTTCGTAATGCGCCAATAATCGTGTCAAGTTTGGCATCGAGTAAAACCCGTTCTTTATCGAGGAGGCTACCCTGAAATGCTTTTACCAAGTGGGGAAGAAATGACTCGCCTGGGATTTCCGGGTGGGTTGTTTCAATATCCTGTTGATAGTTTGGTCTGTAGCGGATACCGTAGAGTATCAGCTTCTCATGCATAGCGATCGCATTTGCAATACTACTAAACGTCTTGAGTTCGCTGAACTCCACACCCTTAATCATTTCTAGCAGCGCTTTGGCTTCGTAGAGGTTATTAATTACAGGTGTGGCACTCATGCCAAGAACACACAAATCAGAGTTTTTCTGGCTTGCCTCACAGAGTAGTCCGTTAACGACTTGCCGACGTTTGCTTTCTACTTTGGGAGTGCGCTGTTTAACATTTTGAATTTCATCCAGAACAATTTTGATGCTGTATAGGAAACTCAAAACAGCATTCCGTGTCCATCGGTTAAAGACACCCAGCCAGTTACCCCAGCCTACCCAGCCTTGACCTTGATAAACATGAGATGGGTTTGCAGGAATATCATCGGGTTTAGCATCGCTCTTAGACCAAGCTCTCCATTCAGCTGAGCTCTTCAAGCCAAGGGTATGGACGTAATGACGAGCTTCCTCAAAGGGTCGATAGGTTCGGTTAAAGACAGCAATGGTACCTGTTCCTAACCAATTACCCCAGCCTGCCCAACCTTTATCTTTATAAGTCCTGGCTGGATTAGCAGGAATATCATTGGGTCTAGCATCGCTCTTAGCCCAAGCTCTCCATTTATTGCGACTCTTCAATTCCAGACTATGAATAAAAGTACGAGCTTTCTCAAAGGTTCGATGGGTTCGGTTAAAGTTAGCAATTCTACCTGTCCCAAGCCAATCTCCCCAACCTACCCAACCTTGATCTTTATAAGCATCGTATGGATTAGCAGGAATATCATCGGGTTTAGCATCGCTCTTCGCCCAAGCTCTCCATTCAGCATGGTTTTGCAATCCAAGGGTGTTGACGTAAGCACGGGCTTCCTCAAAGGGTCGATAGGTTCGGTTAAAAGTAGCAATTCTACCTGTCCCAAGCCAATCACCCCAGCCAAGCCAACCTTGATCTTTATAAACACGGGCTGGACTTGCCGGAATATCCTCTGGTTTATCAGCGCTTTTAGACCAAGCTACCC
>DATNPC010000721.1:0-6968 GCA_036703375.1 Allocoleopsis sp. | reverse complement strand
CCCCCCGAACAAAACGCATATTTCCCATCCGTGTGAGGCCCAACACCCGTAAACAGGACAACACCAATGCTGGTATCCTCGCGTGCATCACAGAAAGCATCGTAGAGTTCAAATACCGTCTTGGGACGAAAGGCATTGCGTTTGTGGGGACGATTAATCGCGATTTTGGCAATACCGTCAGCTTTATGATAGAGAATGTCTTCGTAGGTTTTAGCGGTTTGCCAGTCAATATGCATAGGTTTGTCGGGACTTTTAGATAGAAACGCTCGTAAATTGACTCTAGGACACAAGCCGAGCCAATTCCACCCTTGACGAACTGGCAGTTATGTGACGGCTTGAGCGCAGGCCACCCACGCTAACGTTCTGGCTCAGACACTTGATAGGCTGAAGGGATTAACCCAATTGTGTTGGAAGAGGCTCCTTTGTTTTTCAGCGTTGTCATTCCCACCTATAATCGTCGTCCCATTCTGGAAAAGTGCCTGAGAGCGTTAGAACACCAGCAGCTTAGGGCTGATAGCGTTGTGGCTGGCTATGAAGTTGTTTTGGTGGATGATGGCTCAACGGATGGCACTTTGGAGTGGCTAGCGTCCCACAATAGCGAATTTCCTCATGTGCGATCGCTTTCTCAAAACCACCAAGGACCTGCTGCTGCGCGCAATCTAGGTGTCCAACAGGCTAAGGGTGACACGATTATCTTCATCGATAGCGACTTAGTTGTCACCGAGCAGTTCCTGCAAGCGCATGCGGATGCCTTGGTAAAAGGACAGCAGCAGTTGGGAAGCGATCGCATTTTCACCTATGGTGCGGTGATTAATACCTGCGATTTCGACAACCCCACCTCAGAACCCTACAAAATCACCGATTTTTCAGCCGCTTACTTTGCGACGGGGAATGTTGCGATCGATCGCAAATGGTTAGAAAAAGTAGGATTGTTTGATACTCGCTTTCAACTTTACGGCTGGGAAGACTTAGAACTAGGTGTCCGACTCAAGCAACTGGGTTTAAAACTCATCAAATGTCCTGAAGCCGTCGGCTACCACTGGCATCCTCCTTTTGCCCTAGAGCAAATCCCCAATTTAATCGAAAAAGAAATCCAACGGGGTCGTATGGGAGTTCTCTTCTACCAAAAGCACCCGACTTGGGACGTGCGAATGATGATTCAGATGACGTGGTTGCACCGCCTCCTGTGGGGCATCCTTTCCTTCGGTGGACGACTCAACGAGCGTACCATGGCTCCTTTCTTGCAATGGGTGATTAACCAAGGGAAGCCTCAGCTAGCCCTAGAAATTGCCCGGATTTTCCTGAATTGGTACAACGTTCAGGGTGTGTATGCTGCCTATGCTGAGATGCAGCAAAAGAGTTGATCGAAAAACGAAGGGCTTGCTCCATAGTTTTTAACTATAGGGTAAGCCCGTAGTGACTTTATTCGCTGTCAGACTTCCTGCTGATTTTGGATGTATTGTTTAACTACCTCTAATTTGTGAGTTTTTTGATTCTTTTGAACAAGTAGAAGTACACACACTTCTATCTTCTGCAAATTGCACCATGTTTAGTTCTCCTTGAGCAATTTATTGTTCTTGCTTCCTCCTGTGCGAGGTCAATTATTTGCAGTAGTAATGGCTGTTATCAACGGATCGAAATTCCAGCGATCGCTATACCGAATGCCATTAATAAACAAAGCTGGGGTAGCCGTTACTCCGCTGTGGATGCCACTTTCGATATCTTGATGGATGCGCTCAAGATGCACGTGCTTACACATATCTTGCAGAAATTGAGAGATATCGAGTCTTAGATCGTTGGCATACTCTACTAAATAACCATCTGCTAACTGTTGTTGATGGATGAATAAAATGTCATGTATTTGCCAAAATTGACCTTGAACAGCAGCCGCTTCAGCCGCTTCAGCCGCACGTAGAGCTTGAGAATGAATTTTTATCTGCGGAAAATGGCGGAAAATAAAGCACAAATAATCCTCTCCCAACGAAATACTCAGTTGTCGCCCAATGACTTTCAGCAACCGATAAACATCCGCACTCTCTTGACATTGATAATCTCCATACATCACCAGTATCACAGTGGCACTTAACATCCCCTGTTTACGATCCTGAGTTGAAGGTGGGACAAATAATAAACGGTGTTTACGGTCATTGTTCACTGGAACCTCCGAGGGGAAGTATGTTTACCGCCAATGATGCCTGAGTTGGGCTACACCTACGCCTACATCCCTCTCTGTGCTATTTGTAGGAAACAAACTTGAATCTTGCAACTAAATTGCTATCTGTGTTTGCATGAATTTACTATATGCAATTGACTTTTGTTTGTCGTCCACTCATAGTTGGCATTCTTATTCAATCGAGTGGACGAGCGCTTAACCCATCTCAAAATGGAAGACTAACTCCAACTAAAGAAGGGGTATTGAACCCCTCTTTTTCCCTCCTATCCCTCCCCGCCCTAAAAGGGACGGGGTTTCTCGGAGTTTTTCGATGACTCCTTGTAAGTGTACAGAGGTGAAATGATGGCGTTTTACAGCAGGTTGATTTATCTCACATCTTGACGACGGATTTGCTCTTGGAAGTAGTCTCGCCAACTAGCGGGTAAGGCTTCTAGTTGAGTCGCGCGCTGCAATAACTCTGGATTGTTTTGATCGCGAACATAAAGCTGAGTGATATCAGCAACCGTGATATTGTTTTCATCTCGACTTACCAACTCTAAAGTGTCTCCGGTTCCAACTTCGCCCTCTTGCAAAACTCGAAAGTAAAATCCAGTACGACGACTCGCAAGAAATCGTTTCACCATATCCGATCGCCCAAAGCGAATCCCCAATTTGTAGCAGGGCAAACGTGGTTGAGTCACTATTAATTCCACACTACCGATGCGGAAGCGATCGCCAATGTTCAATTCCTCTTCTCTCAGCCCCGTGACTGTGAAATTTTCACCAAAGATTCCTGGCGTTAACTCTAAATCAGGCAATTCACTTTGCCAGTAGTCGTAATGCTCGAAGGGGTAAACATACACGGCTTTGTCCACTCCACCATGAACGGTGAGATCCGCTTGTCGATCGCCATCCAAATTGAGTTCACGCACCATTACCCTTGCATTCACTGGCTCTTTGAAAATTCCAGTGCGAACCGTTTTTCCTTTCCAAGTCACTTCACGCGGTAATCCAACATTAACGGAGATGAGTTGCATATTGGCTAAACTGGCTGAGTGAGGCTAGGAAAACTGAACCCTACAGAGGCATTGGCGGTAGAGGCTTGCCAAATATCTTCAAAACGTTGGTATTCCTCAATATCTAAGGATAATTTTTGAACCAACATTGGCAATGCGCCAGGACCAATGGCTAAGCGAAGGGGTGGTTTCGAGAGTTGCACCACCTTGAGAATTGACTGAACCCCTGTAGGGACATGACCGCGAGGCTGCTCTGCGGCAAACTGAATGAATTGCTCTCGGATAGAGGCGTACTCTGGTTTTGGTGCCGCTGTAGCCAAAGAGCGACTGGCAAAGTCCGTCCCAAAGCCACCGGGTTCGATGATGGTGATGTGAATACCAAACGGTTCTAGCTCCTGTGCCAGGGTTTCTGACAGCCCTTCGACTGCAAACTTAGAGGCGTGATACAGCCCCAGCATGGGCGAGGTCATGCGTCCGCCTATAGAGGAAATGTTGAAGATATGACCAGCGTGTTGTTTCTTAAATGTGGGAAGGACAGCACGAGTTACCTTGAGCAAGCCAAAGAAATTGGTTTCAAATTGGTCACGGATTTGTTGATCGCTCACTTCCTCGATCGCACCCATCAATCCATAGCCTGCATTGTTCACCAGTACATCAATTCTGCCAAACGTTTCTAAGCCGCTTTGCACAGCCGTCTGAATCGTTGTTGGATCGGTGACATCTAACCGAACGGCTTTTGCAGTCTGTGGATACTGTTGTTCTAAATCTTGGATTTTGTCGGGACTGCGGGCTGTGATGATGACGCGATCGCCCTCAGCCAATACTGCTTCAGCTAAAGCACGACCAAAACCTGTTGAACTGCCTGTAATTAACCAAACGCGAGACGATGTTTGATGAGTCATACAATGAATTCCTAAATACAAAGTGTGTCAATAGAGCTAGTGAGGGATGCGCGTCCGTTCGCCCTCAACAAAGTTTGAGTCATCTTTATTGATGCTCCTGTTTGTTCTCGCTGCCAGGGATAAACGGTGGAATTACTATTTCCTTCAAAATCGGTAGAAACGCTTAAGTCTCGCCATTGCTTGTCGGCTTCCAGTCGTGCTACATCATTTTGCTCTGCTGCATGAACGGCATCGCTTCCTAACAGCAGGCGCAGTGGTGGTTCAGTGAGGCTGGCAATATGGAGAATGACGGATGCAGCTTTGTTGGGATCTCCGGCTTGAGTACCGTTATGAGTGTGTTGGTATTGGGCTAATGCCCCGACGGTGGAATCGTACTCCGAACGGCTGTTGCGGATCGTTGTCGAGGAGCCTGCGAAATCAGTGCGGAATCCGCCTGGCTCAACGATCGTTACCTTGACACCGAGGGGCTTGGTTTCTTTAGCAAGAACTTCCGAAAAGCCTTCAACACCCCATTTAGCAGCAGAATAGGCAGCACGCCCCGGTGGTCCAATTCGTCCACCAATGGAGGAGAACTGGATAATATGCCCCGATCGCTGCTCTCGCATGAGTGGAATTGCCGCTTTGGTGACGTTGATGACACCGAAGAGGTTCGTTTCGATTTGGGCGCGGAAATCAACGAGGCTTGTATCCTCGATCGAGCCAACATCACCATAGCCCGCGTTGTTAACCAGTACATCAAGCCGTCCAAAAGCATCAACAGCCGATTTGATGGCGTGATCTGCTGCTTGTGCATCGGTTACGTCAAGCGCGACAGCACGAACTCGATCGCCGTAGCGCTCTACTAGATCGGTAAGCTGTGCGGGGTTACGTGCGGTGGCAACAAGTTTATGACCTGTGGCAAGCACCGCTTCACTGATTGCTCGTCCTAATCCACGAGAACTGCCAGTGATTAACCAAACTTGTGACATAAAAATCTCCTTTCAAAGCTGACGCTAACCTTGGAGGTTTTGGGATAAGGGTGTTGAGATCGGCGGCAAAGGTATCGTAGTCATAGCCGACTGAGGGCTGGCTGGAGTTGCCAAATCCCCGGCGATCGTAGGTGATCGCACGATATCCTTCATTCAGTAAAACTAAGACCTGCTTCTCCCAGGAAAGAGAAAGGTGGCGATCGCAGAGTTTGCAGATTTCTCACCCGTCTTAATGGACTGGACTTTTCACGTTGTGTTTAGTCATCAAATCTTTTCGAGCACGACTTGCTTTCACTAAATCCGCCGCTTTTTCGCCAATCATGATCGTGGGTGCATTGGTATTGCCGGTTGTCAGAGTTGGCATGATGGAGGCATCAACGACCCGCAAGCCTTCAACACCATGAACTCGCAGTTCGGCATCGACCACTGCCATTGAATCAGTGCCCATTTTGCAGGTGCCTACGGGATGGGACAGGGTATCGCAAGCTTCTCGAACGTAAGCGGCAAGTGCCTCATCGCTCTGCACATCCAGACCGGGAGCCAGTTCCTCTCGTCGAAACTGATCGAAGGAATGGGTTTCAAAGATTTGGCGAAGGACTTTAATCCCTTCGACTAGCTTTTGCACATCGGTTTCACTCTGGAGATAGTTCATCTGAATTAACGGTGGATCTTGTGGATCGGATGAACGCAACCTGACATCTCCAATGTTTTCAGGCTGGGTTAATGAGGCGACCCCAAAGAATCCTGCGCCAGAGCGATTAGACCCAGGCGGTGCCCACAGAATGGGGCCTGAGAAACACTGTAAATCGGGGACAACCGCCGAGTTTTTCTGACTATGCAAGTACAATCCCGCTTCAGCGATCCCGCTACTGGTGCCGACAGGGTGAACATCCTCCGTCGCCCGGTAAGTGATGGGAGCCAGGACGTGATCTCGGAGATTCTGACCCACTCCAGGCAGATCAACGACAATCGGAATGTTTAATGATTGCAACTGCTCCGCAGCACCAATGCCCGAAAGCAAAAGGAGCTTGGGTGAATCGAATGCACCTGCGCTGACAATGACTTCCTGGTTGACATGAACCTGATGCAGCGTTCCCTCGTAGAGATATTCCACCCCAACGGTGCGAGTGCCCTGAAACAATAACCGCGTCACGAATGCGCCTGTTGTGATAGTCAAATTAGGGCGATCGAGGATAGGCACAAGGAATGCCGCCGCAGCACTATGCCGCTTTCCGTCTTTGACAGTTAATTGATAAAGCCCTGCGCCTTCTTGTTGGCTACCGTTGAAGTCAGGATTGTGGGCATAGCCCAGGGCGATCGCACTCTCAACAAAGCGCCGAGACGTAACAGCCGGAGCCGCAATATCGGTGACGCTTAACGCTCCATTCACTCCATGATATTCAGAAGCACCCCGTTGCTGATGCTCCGATTTCTTGAAATAGGGCAATAAATCTTGGTAACTCCAACCGGGATTTCCCAACGCCTGCCAGTTGTCATAATCATGAGGATTACCCCGGATATAAATCATGAAATTAATTGAGCTGCTACCCCCCAAAACCTTGCCACGGGGACAAAAGATCTTGCGATCACCGAGGTAAGGTTCCGGTTCCGAGAAGTAGCTCCAATCGATTTCAGAACCGAGTAATCTCAAGCATTCTGATGGAACTTGAATCTCTGGTTTCGTGTCTGGATTACCCGCTTCGAGGAGTAACACCGTTGTTTCACTGTCCTCTGTCAGACGGTTCGCAACCACGCAGCCTGCCGACCCAGCCCCAATCACGATGTAGTCATAGTGATTCATCCGAATTCTCCTGGTTTGCTCAAGTTTCGTGCTTCTACAGGCTCTAACGGTGGAGTATCCAGCCCTGTGTTGATCGGAGTTACAAATCGATCGCAATTTTGGTGACAGCCGTACCCTGCTCTACGGCTT
>DATNPC010000720.1:0-10523 GCA_036703375.1 Allocoleopsis sp. | reverse complement strand
GTAAGATGCAGCACGAGCTAGTCGAACACTATCGCCTCAAGTCCGATAGTTTTGGAGATGAACCCAATCGACGCTTGCGGATTTACCCGGCTTGATGCCCAAATGGCGATCGCGTCTTGAGCTAAATCCTAACCATACTTTCACGAGAGGGCGTGCAGTTTACTTTCCTGCTCGCCCTCTTTGTCTGATTAACAGACCATTCCAGCCTTACTTGATAAGCAGTCTGCCCCAATTTTCAGAAAATCTTCAAGGTTCTTGACACTGTAGGGGTATGAACTGTTACTATAAGCAAGGTGAAGCCAATGGGGTGTAGCCAAGTGGTAAGGCAGCGGGTTTTGGTCCCGCCATTCCTAGGTTCGAATCCTAGCACCCCAGTTAAAAATGTTCAGTGAACAGTGGCCAGTTAGCAATTGGTCACTGTTTATTTTCGGTAGACTTTATATTTCCAATACCAATTACCCATTCCTCTAAGTTTTGGACTTGGGACAAGAGGCATAGACGCCCAAATAGCTCTAACTACAAGCCCAAGTGAGGACAAGCTGCTCTTTATGGGTTTTGCACTGAAGAACGTGTGCAATACCTCCGTCCCCAAACTGATAGGGCAGATTGTCATCGCTACCCAGTTGAAAAACCTGACGCATTGGCTCACGACAAATCGGACAACCAGGGTACCCCATTCCCTGCACCCAGCGTGGGTAGCCTGCTAGTTTATCCTTGTTATAAGTTAGACAGTGTTCGTCATAGTCTTCGTAATCGGAAAAGCCTAATCTCTCAAGCAACTCATATTTGAGTGCCTGATCATTGACTCGATCCCAGCCATAAATCAGCGCAACGATCTCATCAAGAGCCTCCGGATAGTCTTCCAATTGCTCCCAATCCGCGATTGTTTTTGGAGGAAAATAGTCCGATTCAGGAAGCGGGATAGGAGCAGTTGAAGCTTCTCCATTTGGCTGTACTAGACGAATTAGGACATTTTCGCTGATATAAGCACTACTGTCGCCATAAGAAACCACAGGAACTTCTGCCCCCCCCTCACAAGCCCCATCATCCCTAACACAATAAAACAGTTGCAGTAGTCCTGTGCCAAACTCTTGGCGCACAGGCTCTGGCAGTTCGTTCAGGTTAAGTTGAAAGAACAGTTGCATACATTGACCGCAAACAGGACAAGAAGGCCAAGGTTCATCTTTAGCCAGCCATGGCTTACCTGAAAACTTAGAAGATAACAGGGAACTATCCCCCTCAGTCACAATCGGTTTCCAGGCTAAACGGGTAAATTGAGCAATATCCAGGCTTCTTGGCGGACGGGGTAGTCGATCGCCCATTCTGGCTTCCACATAGCCTTTTTTCAGTTTTTCATTAATTTTTTTACGAGCTGCTATCCGTGCCTTTTCTGGAGTAGCATAGGTCGTGCGAGAGGTCTGTCCTGGCGTACCAATCCGTCCATAGCGGATGATTACCTCTACACCATCGACATTAACTTCATAAAATTTGTAAGAGTCAATGTCGGAGAATTCCAAGTAAACATGCTCTGTGCCTGACTCTATTCCATTGGCGCGAGACTCGGAATATGGTGTTTTGGCTTCGTTACCCGCAAACTTGCCTCGAAAATCAATTGAGCCTTCAATTTCACTTTGAATGATGCTTGTTGACTGACCGATTAACTCTGAATCACTAGGCAAGATTGCTAAAGCCTTAAGGTTGTCATAGTCCAGATAAATTCGCTCCAAAGCTTTGGTCTCAGGTAGACGGTAGGCATATTTGTAGGTAAAGGTTGCTTGGCCTCCGACAATCCCTGCCGATATGTAAAAACCATCAGCACCAGCCTTAACTGAGACAAAAATTTCTTGATTGATATCAAAGGGAAATCCTACTGGTCTTTCTTCTGGTCCCCAAGCCCCATTAATCCAGGAGTTAAGGACTAGAGCCTTTTCGTTGTCGCGAATACTGACATGAATAGCTATGTCATTACCAGAGAGAATATTTAATCCTCCCCTGGTAGGACTAAGAGACTGAACGCTCAAACAATAACCTTTTCTAAAGGGGATATCGACTTGAGATGAGGGCATTGCCAACTCCTTAACAATTTTTAGTCTCTTTAAGCTTGAATAGTACGGTGCTGTTGTTCGTTGCGATCGCGTACTTTACCTCTACAGCACTATTGCTCTCCCGCTCGCTCACAATGTTGACTAGCTCAATTGCGATCGCATCTATATTTCCCTAGCAAATTATCCTATTGGGTAGCAAAGTTCCTTTTTGTCCAAAGTTCAATCAGTTTCAAATTCGCTATTTCTGTTGCCACCGTCTCAAGTTATTCTCAATCTTAGCGACACACTCGCTCATTCTTTGGCATCAGGAGGCACTCTCATGCGACCAATCGTTCGTTGGCAGTCGTTGGTTACGGGTGTAATTGGGACAATAGCGATCGCTAGCCTCAACGGAGTAACCACCTCCTCGGTACAAGCCGCTCAAACTGTTGTAGTTCATCAGGGTTCTTCTACCGAATCCATTCCCTTAACTGACCTCAAAACCTTAGCGGAAACTGGAACAGCCTCACCCAGCCTGCAAGCCTATGCTCGAAATCTGCGTCCAGAGCAACGCGACCAAATCCTATCTGCGCTGAAGGCAAACCTCAATATCAGCCCAGTCGCGGTTCGCAGCTTCCTCGATACTCCGGTTGGGAATACCTTAGTTTCAGAGCTAACCCGAGCAACGAATCGTCCCGATCGCTTGGGCGAGCTAGCGGTGAAGACCGCATTGGTGGTCGGCGCAAACAACCCACAAGGACTGTCTGCACTCAGCTTTATTGAAGCTTACCCTAATCCCCGCATCGATCTCGATCTGGATCGCACCTTCGAGGTAATCGGCAACTTTAACCAATCATTTTGGCAATCTCAGGCATTTATGGCTGAGATTGCGCCTCAACTGGGTTCCACGCGCCCTCAGCTCAATTTACCCTTCAACCCCACCCAATCCGGCAGCGCTAAAGTGCAGGTGTTAAAGCTAAACTTGAGCGATCGGGAACGTCGCCGCGAAATTCCCGTAGATGTTTATTGGTCAACAGAGGTTTCTCCAGATAAACCCCTCATCGTCTTTTCCCACGGACTGGGTTCTGTTCGCACCGATCTGCGCTATTTGGCAGAACATCTCGCGTCTCATGGCTATCTTGTCGCAGCCTTAGAACATCCCGGTAGTAATGAAACTCATGTTAGGCAGGCACTCAAGCTAAAGGCTCCACTTTTAGAAGCTCAAGAGTTTTTAAACCGTCCGAAAGATATCAGTTTTGTCCTCGACGAACTCCAGAAACTCAACCAAACTTCAGGCCCTCTTCAAGGAAAACTGGCAGCTGATAAAGCGATGATCGTAGGTTATTCGTTGGGGGGAGCAACGGCTTTATCCCTTGCAGGAGCGGAACTACAATTAACTGAATTAAAGCAGCGCTGCCCTGGTAACGTATTAGCGTTTAGCCTTGGGGAAAATGCTCAATGTTTTGCTAAAGACCTTCCAGAAGCTCGTTACCAACTGCGCGATCCAAGAATCAAAGCTGCGATCGCGCTTTCTCCCACCACATCTTTACTATTTGGCGAAACGGGCTTGACAAAAGTTGCCATTCCTACATTAATTACTGCTGGTTCTGCCGATAAAACGACTCCGGTTTTAACCGAACAGGTTGTTGCCTTTGACAAATTGCCATCGCCAAAATGGTTGGCTGGATTTGTAGGTGGTACGCATCTAAGCGTTAAAGACCCCAGCACGACGACGGATCAGGCAGGTCAACCAGATACTCTTTATAGTGGCGGTGAAGTTGTTGGCGAACAAGCGGTTGATGTCCGCAACTACGTAAAAGCGATCGCGTTAGCGATGGCTGCACAATTGACTGATGAAGCCACAAAATATTCAGTCTTTCTGACACCAGAGTATGCTCAAGTCGCCTCCACTCCGGCGTTCCCCATTCGCCTAGTTACCAAGATTCCACCGAAAGCTGAAGCGATCGTCAACGATTTTGTCCAGAGCCGAGCTAGCCAAACTAGGACTAGTGATTAATCAAGGTTAGGAGAGAGGGATATTTATCTACTTGTGAGAGTGTTCGACACCATTAAAAGGGCGAAACGCCTTGAGCCAATTGACCGCATAGCTTTGCCACTAATACTTGTCTTGGGTCTGCTGGTTGTTGTATTGCTATGCGGAGGCGATCGCACTCGACCCTATGTGCGAGATTTTAGCTGGCAAGGCAAACCAATCGGGTCAGCCGATACCTTCTTCGTTCTCACCTTTAGCCGCCCAATGGACCATAGCAGTGTAGAAGCCAATCTACATATTGCACCACCGTTGCCAGGGTTAGTCAGTTGGGCGGGTCGGCGGCTAGTCTATACTTTAACTACTCCAGCTCGATACGAAACGACGTATAAGGTAGAACTTCAAAAAGTACGGCAACGGATGGGAAGTGGGAAATCTGGGAACTTCATCCAGCCGTTTGTCGGTCAATTTCGTACTCGCGATCGCGCTTTTGCTTACATTGGTGTTGAGGGGCAAGAGAAGGGACGCTTAGTTCTCTACAACCTAACTCACCAACAAAAAACTCTCCTCACTCCGAAAATTGGGTCGTTACGGACTTTAAGCCCTACCCAACTGGCGATCGCATTTTGTTCACTGCCAGTGATTGGTCGAATTATGGCCCTGGATTGATCGAACAGCAGCTTTATTCCGTGACTACGGGTTTATCTGTGGAGTCTGCCAGTTCACCTCAGCGAACCTCAAATACTGGCAAAATTGAGCAAGTCTTAGACAACTCCGACTACCAAAATCTCAAATTCGACCTGTCACCGGACGGGCAAGCAATTGTTGTTCAACGGGTCAATCGATTGAATGTGGATGATGCTGGGTTGTGGGTTTGGCGAGAGAACGCGCCTTGGCAACCGCTGCTCAAACAAGCAGGAGGAGATTTTCTAATTGCACCGGACAGTGCAACGTTGGCGAATACGCAAGGAGAGGGCGTCAGCATTGTGCCGCTGATACCTCAAGCAAAGCCCCTGGATTTTTTGCCTCAGTTTAGCCAAGTCCTAGCTTTCTCCAGGGACGGCGTTCAAGCCGCGATGGTCAAGAGTAACAGCGATGCAACGCGATCGCTTTTTTGGGTTACCAACCGAGGAGTTGAGAAAGAACTCATACGCATTAGCGGCGAATTCGTCGATGGTGAATTCGACCCAAGCGGGCAAAAGCTATACTGTCTGATGGATCGAGTGCTGGAAAACGAGCAGCAGCTAGCTGTTGCCGTAATTGACTTAAAAACATTGAAAGTAGAACCACTAATCGTTCTTCCCAAGCAGCGAGGAGACATTGAGATGAGTCTGTCACCTGACGGTTTAGCACTACTATTCGATCGCGTTTCCATTAAAGAGACACTACCGGCAAACGACGATCTGACAACGAGTGCAGGAAGTGCGATCGCATCGAGTCGTCTCTGGTTGCTGCCTTTAGAAGAGAAAACCTCAAAATCCGCTAACCCTACACTACAGCAAGAGCTACCCTTACAAGGCTTTCACCCACATTGGTTACCTTGAGTGGAGATTCTAGAGCGCCAGTCTAGTAGAAGTACTTGACAAATAACACAAAATATGTTAATTCAAGATGATTCGTAGGGGCGAAGCATTTGCGGTTAAAAACTCTGATTTCACCGATAAATTCAAGCGCAAATGCTAACGCTCTATGACACTGCCTGCTGACGACCAGTAACGACCTCTTGCCCAGCGGGCAGTGGGGGACGGATACATAGATACAACACAGGGCCAAGTAGAGGCAGCAGTGCTACGACCCAAAACAGCGAGGAATTTTTCCAACCTCGGCGTGCCATATCATCCCCTAATAAAGTTGGGAACAAGAGACACAAAAGACAAAAATCCAAGCTCATGACATGAATAAAACGGTTAGTTTGCCACTGTTGGATAAAATCTCCCCAATCCCCCTGAAGTAACCCAAACCCTAACAAGACTAAGGTTCCGAGCGTGAGGGCAACACCCAACCAACGGGAATCTAATACCTTTAAGAACAGACTTTTAGAACCTGTAAATTCCTGATTCGGTTGACGCAGCGCTAAGTAGGGCAAGAGAGCAAACGCTCCTACCCCAAAAGACCCTGCCGCAAACGGCCAGGCTGGAATCTTTTGCTGCCTACCATCAATAAACACCAAGCAGCTATAAATAAATGGCCAGATACCCATGATATTGAACAGGGCAATAATCAAGGGATTGATGCCATCCCACTTCCCTATGGAAAGATTTTTAATCAGTTCAAACGTGTCGGGTTGATTGGGAGGAGCAAGGAAAAAAGCATAAATAATCAGACCAACCCAGAGTAACCCCAATCCAATTTTTCTGCTCATAAAATAGTAAAGTGTGATGCCACTTTTACTTTTACAGATTGCAGAAGTATTGTCTCTCTTTCTATCTATAGGCTTTTTCCTATAGGTCTAGTGAAATGCGAAATTAGGCAGGTTGGCTCAAGGTTTCTGTTAAATAATCAGCAGCAGCTTCGACTAAAGCGATCGCATTTTCATAGAGCATGCGAGTTGGGCCTAAGATTCCCACACTACCCACAGGAATCTCACCCTGTCGATAGGTCGCACTGACCAGAGTACAAGTTCGCATGGGCTCTAACGGATTTTCTGAGCCAATTCGCACTTTCACCCGATTCTCCGAACCTGCCGCCTCCGGCCACTCAAAAATTACAGGCCAAAGTTGCTCTTGTTCCTCTTCCAACAGATGTAAAAGCATTTGGACTTGCTGCAACTCAGAAAACTCCGGCTGACGCAGCACTTCTGAAACACCACGCACCATAATCGGTGTCGGTACGGGTGCTATCGTGCGCCGAGTCAACTCGGCCAGCAATATTTTCAAGAAATCAGCATAGCGAGCAAATTCTCGATCTAATTCGCTCCAATTCAGAGTCGCCAGTTCGCTCAGCGACTGCCCGCGCAGCTTACTATTCAAGAAGTTAGATAAAATCTGCAACTCTTGCTCGTCGATAGAACTCTCAGAGGTTTCCTCATCCGTTAACTGGGGCAATTCCATCAAGACAGACTGCGTTTCATACGCGTCTGTCACCACAATTAGCATCACCCGCCCCGGTTCCAACTGCACTAGCTGCAAATGTCGTAAGCGCGTAGTACGAGTCTGAGGCATTGTAATTAAAGCAATATAGCCGCTTACTGCCGCGAGGATTTGCGTAGCGTTTCGCAGCAGCGTCTCAAAATTCCCCTCTTCCCAATTCAACTGCCCTGAGAAGATTTGCTCAACTTGACGCCCTAATGTCTCGGACGGCGTTATTAATCGATCGACATAAATTCGATACCCGGAGTCAGAGGGAACCCGTCCCGCAGAGGTATGAGGTTGGTAGAGTAGACCCACTTTTTCGAGAACGCCCATGCAAGAGCGAATGGTTGCAGGGCTAACGCTCAGGTCATACTCTGTTGCTAACGCTTTGGAACCCACTGGTTCTGCCGTCGCAATGTAGTGACGGATGGTAGCCCACAGAATTTGTTGTTGCCGATTCGTCAAACTTACTTGCTGGGACATTTATACAAAAGCTGATTTTAAACAGGGAATTTAACAGATTTAGGAGTTGGGGTGAGTGACACGCTAGAACCAGCTTCCATCCGGGTAACGGTTATTCTAAGGTCTGTCGATTGCCTACGGCACCAGCGTAGCCGATCGCACTGTAAACGCAGTCGAAAAGCATCTCTCTAGTAGAGAAGTCTTCTGCCACTGCATCGTTCCCCCATCAAGGAGTAGGAAAGGGATTTTTTCAGTTCTTAAGTCAAAGAAGAGTTTCTTTGGCGTTAAGGAACAGCATTACCTTCCCTATATATGGCAAATGGGGTACTCTGTACTGCAACTACGACTGCCCTCAGCGTTTAGATAGGATGCGGCAATGCACTCTTTAAATTGGTCTTGGCTTTAAGATAGCAGAAGAAACTCTAGGTAGTGGTTTGCCATGAACGGCAGCTAGTATCGAGGAATACTAGGATCGACAATTAGCGAATACGCCTCAATCCCTCCAACCACATTTTTGACATTGGTGAATCCCTGACTGATTAACCACTGACACATTTGAGCCGAGCGAACGCCGTGATGACAGAGGACGAGCGTTTCAGTATCTGGATCGAAGCGAGAGTGGATGCGATCCGACCAATCGGCAAATTCACTCAAAGAGAGAACTTCAAAGCCTTCCACATAAGCGATCGCGACTTCCGGCTTTTCTCGCACGTCGATCAGCTGTAGTCCCTCAGGGGACTCCTGCATCCGCTTTGCCAGCTCTTCAACGCTGATTTGGGAAATGGGTTGACCAAAAAATTGATGAGCCATCAAATTTATCTACATTTGTTTATTATTGACCTGGAAAGGACTGCTAACAAAACGGTGTAGCAGTCCCTGAAGACAAACATCTTAATATTTATTATTTATATCTGAATACGGGTAAAAATCTGAAATACTAAAACGTCGTATCCTCATCATTGAAAAATCAGCACTAGGGGTTGTAGGAGAATCTAGAAGAAGGAACGAGGATTCAACCACGACATATAATAGGCGTGGAATTGGGATTAATTCTCCCTCAATCGCTCTCGGACGCGGTCAAGATTCACCATGAAGCTACGCTCGTTTTTTTATGTCCTAGCGGCAGGTGCCGTTGTGCTGCTGTCGATCGCAATCGCTGGCTTTTTCTGGTTAACCTCTCAAAGCCCTCTGAATTTGCTCAAAGGCGGGGCAGTGGCAAACCCCAGTACGGCAATTTTTGTGCCGAAACAGGCACCCGTCATGGTATCGTTGCTGGTCAATCCAGACCGCCTGGAGGCATTTCGGCAACTGGTCGCTAGTCCTACAAATCGACGTCGATCGCGTGCCGAACTTAGCAAACTAGAAGAGAGCCTACTGACCAATACAGGTCTCAACTACCAGCGAGATATCCAACCTTGGTTGGGAGATGAAATTACGCTAGCTGTCACCTCGTTGGACTTTGACCGCAACCAGGCGAACGCTGCCCAACCGGGTTACTTACTCGCCGTCACCACCAAAGACGCTCAACGCGCGCGTGATTTTTTACAGTTGTTTTATTCCAAGCAAGCGGCGACGGGAACCCAGGATTTGGTCTTTGAAAAGTACCAAGGCGTCAATCTGATTTACAAGCGTCCGCCAACTGGACTCAAAGCCTTGATCGGCAGCGCTCGTCAGAACCAAAACTACGAAACATGGACGAGTGCCGTGGTTGGCGATCGCTTCGTATTATTTGCCAACCATCCCAAGGTATTACGAGATGCCATCAACAACGTCCAAGTTGAGAGCCTCAACTTAGCAAGCGATCGCGAATATCAGCAAATGTTGGACAGCCTCGCCCAACCTCGCCTGGGCTTGAGCTTCGTGAATCTTCCCGCTCTATCGGCATGGATTTCTAATCAACCCATACCCGTGCAAGAGTCGTTTAAAGGCTCTGAAACTCTAGCGTTTGCCCTTTCCTTGAACCGCCAAGGGTTACTGGCTCAAACAGCCTTACTGGGCGCAGACTCTAACGAGGCCAGTATAGACCCCGTTCTTTCTAAGCCGGTAGATGCGTTGCAGTACATTCCGGCCCAGAGTTCTTTGGCAATTGCGGGGACCGAACTCAACCAGCTTTGGAATCAGCTTTCTACCGGCATTGCCAGCGAACAAACGCTAAAATCTCTCCTCAGCCAAGCTGTTGTTAATTTGCAGTCGCGCTGGAATATCCAACTTCCTGAAGAAATCTTCAAGTGGGTACAGGGAGAATATGCTCTAGCTCTATTGCCTCGTCCCGACAAAACCGAGCCAGATTGGATTTTCGTTGCCCAAAAAACGGATGAAGCAATGGTTCAGGAGTCAATTGAGCACTTAGACAATCTTGCCCGAGAACGAGGACTCAGCGTCGGGCTTCTGCCTCTGGGCGATCGCACAATTACCGCTTGGACGAAGTTAGTCACCTCTACTTCTACGGTTGCCGGTCGGGATAACCCATTAATGCGGTTGGAGGCGCAAGCTGAGGGCGTCCATGCTGCCATCGGGAATTATGTGATTTTCACCAGTTCGATCGAGGCAATGAATCAAGCTCTTCAGGGATTGGAGAATTCTCTGCTCAAGAGCGACAAGTTTAAAGATGCGATCGCGCCTTTGCCCGATCGCAATGATGGCTACCTGTATCTCGACTGGACTAAGAGTAAGACATTCGTCAATCGCCAGCTACCACTGGTTCGAGTGGCTCAGCTCGTTGGCAAACCCTTGTTCGACCATTTGCGATCGCTGAGCGTTAGCAGCTATGGTATCGACAACGGCATCCAACGCAGCCAACTCTTTTTCCGCTTGGGCAATACCAACGAGTCATAATGGAGGTTCTAGCTCAAGACTTATTTTTCCCGTTAGATGACGCCAACGAGACACGCTCGGTACTCTGGCTAGAAGGTTAAAAAATGTAAAACCGACACGTCATCCAACTCGAGATAGGATTGCATGGAACCTACAAAAAGA
>DATNPC010000719.1:0-2913 GCA_036703375.1 Allocoleopsis sp. | reverse complement strand
ATGCGTAACCCGACCAAAGATGATCCTAACCCTCGTCGCAAACCTGACAACTGGGCAGAAACATTCAAAGACGGTGACTTTGCTGACTTCATTGCTCCCCTTGTCAAAACTCTTCTTGACCTATACCACAATCAGTCGGTTAACCCCCGTGCTGTGCAGTTAGCGTTCAATCAGTTGGTTGAGAACCATCCAGGGGCTGAACTATCAGTTATCTCAGTAGAGACGCGGGGTAAGAACAATGACAAACTTTTAATCAGAGCTCAAGTAGCAGAAGACGCTAATACGTCCCAACTGAGCGCAGAATATTTTGCCAATTACAACCAATATCAAGCTTTACCACCAGAAGCACTGCGATCGCTCTTGGAAGAAAAGGATAAAACCATTCTTATGCTTGCCGGACAAGTCGATCGAGCGCTCACAACGGCAATTAAGCGTCCTAGCCTTTTTGCCAAAAATTATCACAATCAAGGAGATACTATGTCAGATAAAAGCAGCGAAATCAAGATCGGCGATGTGTCTGGTGGTAGCATCAGCGGAATTGCTAGTAATGTTGCCGGTGAAAACATGACTGGTGTGGCTGGTGTTGTCAGCGGGAATGTAACCCAAAGCATTGGTCAACTAGAAAAAGTTGACGAACCAGAAGCACCAAAACTAGCCGACTTACTCAAGCAATTGCAAGCCGCAATCGAAGCAGATGCTAACTTGAGTGAAGAAGACAAAGCTGAGGCATTAGAGCAGGTAAAAGCCCTAGCTGAAGCTGGAAAAAATCCCAAAGAAGGAGTCATGCAAAAGACGGCAAAATCAGCTATCCGAATGTTGAAAGGGATAATTGCAGATTTACCGACTGTCGCCACCTTGGTAGAATCGGGTAACAAGCTACTGCCTGCGATCGCTCAGCTGTTTGGTTTGGGATAAGTCAGAGCTTGCACTAGGAAATAGGTGTTCCAAGCAACCGAGATATTGGTCAGCAAAAACTATTGAATGGTTTAAACTATGCTGTTAGAACTCCAGCGATTAACGGTGCCGCCAGGGCAGCGAGTTTTTTTACGAGATGTCAGCTGGCAAGAATTTGAAGCGATTTTAGAGGATTTAGGAGAACACCGCGCTGCGCGACTGGCTTACGATAGGGGAACACTGGAGATTATGACGCCTCTACCAGAGCATGAAGACGACAAAGAAATTATTGGAGACTTGGTTAAGGCGCTTTTAGAAGAACTCGATATTGAATTTAGAAGCCTCGGCTCTACAACGTTCAAAAACGAGGAAATGGCTCAAGGAATAGAACCCGATCAATGTTTCTATATCCAGCATGAGGCAGCGATTCGCGGGAAAAAGCGACTTGACTTAACTATCGATCCACCTCCAGATTTGGCGCTAGAAATTGATGTCACCTCTCGTACCCATCCCAGTATTTATGAGGTATTGAAGGTTCCCGAACTGTGGCGATTTGACAGAGGCAAACTGCAAATTAATGTGTTGCGAGAGGGAAATTATGTAACGTCCCAAGACAGTTCGATATTCTCTGGATTGCCATTGACTGAGGTAATTCCTCAGTACTTAGAGCAGAGCAAAACCGCAGGCAGAAACACAACAATAAGAGCTTTCCGGACTTGGGTGAGAGAACAAATATAGCAGTCGCCAAAGCGATTAGGACGAAGCAAAATACTCAAACATTGAGCAGTTAATCTTGTCCCTTCTGACTTGAAAGTGGGGAGTCGGGAGTCGGGAATGGAAAATGCCACTTTCATTCATGGCTGTGAAATTTTTTCATCGAGACTGCCTTCTGCCCTCTGCCGCCTGCCTTTTGCCATACCATAATCGTTCAAACGCCAGTCGCCTCGCAATCGCACTCCAGCATCCGGGGAAATCGAGTGCGATCGCGCCTACAGTTTAACTTAATTGAGCGACCACCTGATTTTGTAATAAACTTTGATTCGTCAGCAAATCTTCTACATTGATGCGTAGAGAACGCTGAGCATCGACCCAAAACTGCACTTTAATGCGATCGCTTCCTGGATTGCCCAGTGGCGTGAGTTGAGCGATACTTCTCGCACCCTCGCGATCGTTGAGGGGTTGCACGGCCATTTTACCGCCACCCAACTGACGCGTCACTAACCGATCGCCATCGAAAAACACTTCCGTACTGCCCGTTTGAGAACCCAACTCGCCCACGATGAGTTCGATACTCGGTTGGTTATCCACCGATGCGCCCAACATTAGCTCTACAGGTTCATTCATCGGATAAGCTTGTCCAGCTTTGATGATGGAATGCCAGTTATGACAGTTGTTGCGTCTATCCCAGTAGCGAATGCCGTAGCTGTGGTAAAGAAAATCTTGGACTTCGATGCCTTGACTCAGTTGGAGTGCGCCTTGTGCGATCGCTTCAAACGGTTTTTCACAACGGATTTTCGTCTCGTCGAAGTACTGCTTTATCCAGTCTTGAATGGCGGGAATTTTTACCGTGCCGCCCACTAATAAAACCGCATCAATATCAGAGGCTTCTATCCCAGAACGACGCGCTTGTTGCAACAGTTGGGTCATCCGTTCGTCGAGTGTCTCAAAAAACTGATGTTCTCTCAGGATAGTTTCAAACGTGTTGCGGTCTAATGCCAGTTCGTAACTTTCCAAAGTTTCATCGTTGAAATAGACTTCCGTTGCCGATGTCTTCTCGGAAAGCTGAATTTTCAAGCGTTCTGCCAATCGAGTCGTCAGAGGCGATCGCGTTAATCCTTGAGTTTGGGTAAAGTAATCCACTAACCAGCGATCGATATCCGAACCCCCTATATTTTGCCCAGCTTTTGCCAGCACGCGGGCAATTTTTGCCTTTTGTTTGGAACTTTCACCCAGGAACTTATCGCCCCACTTGAGAATAAAACCCAACGGCTTTTTACCCGCTTGAGTCTCCCGATCGAG
>DATNPC010000718.1:0-3605 GCA_036703375.1 Allocoleopsis sp. | reverse complement strand
GAGCAAAGCTGCCCTTCTAGGATAAATCAGATAACGCGGCTCCCAGCGAGGATGAAATTTTTCCTTATAAGCCTGTAGTCCTTTGAAGTTATAGAACTGGTTTAAGTGTTCGTAAAGATAGTGCAGTGCCTTTTCTAACCGAGGAGAATGAGGTTTTTCGCCCACGCCAGAAAGGGCGGCAAGACCGAGGTTGAAACTCTGATATCCCTTTTCCTTAAAGTGTTGGAACATCGAGATAAATAAGAAATCCATCGTGCCATTCTCGACTTCAGCCCGATGGCGCATCATATCGATCGTAATTTCGCTGAGCTGATACTCTGGCACGACATTGGCAAAGGCACTAATCTCGCCAGTAGATGTGCGAACGACCGCAATCTCGCACTCCCGTAGGTAGTCTTCATAAAACCAGCCTAACGAGAACTTTTTTTCCGAACCTTCCGTTGTCTTGAGCCACTCGTCGCTCACGACTTTGAGTTCCGAGAGTAATTGACGGGAAATGGGGGGTTCATAAAACTTGACCTCATATCCCAGCTTTTTGAATTTGTTTAACGGCGTTCTCAAATTTCTGCCCGCCTTTCCTTGCAGGGTAAAGGCTGTGAGGTCAACGGTCGCTTCTTCCCCAATTTGCAGCGCTCGGAAGCCAAGACATTTGTAGAGATCGAGGTATTCAGCAGAGGTTTGGTAAAAAGCGGGATACCAGTCATTGCGATCGCAAAATTGTTTAAATCCTGTAATGACTTCCTGGCAATCTTCTGGAGGACCAATCGGATCTCCTAAAGCAATTGCACCTCGACCTTTGGGGACGTAAGCAATGAAGCTGCATCCAGAAGGGCTAAAGTAGTAAGCCTTATCGCTCAATAGCGTGAAATGCGCCAATGATGACCGCCCATACTTCTCGACGAGTACCTTCGCTCGTTGCCGTTCTTCCGGAGTTGCGGGCTCTCCTCGCAGCAATACGGGTCGCAAGAGCATAAATAATGCATAGGTCAGCGTAACCCCTCCAACCAGGTAGATGGAATTGGCGAAAAATTGACCGAACCGAGTTCTGGGTGCTAGTCCCGCATTGTCTTCGGTGAAGAACATTGCAAAGGTTTGAGCGATCGCATCTTGGAGAGTAAAGTCATAGCCGTAGAGCCGGTAATTGGCCAGAAAAAAGCCCGCTGTGCCATAAGCCAGGGTAAACAGCAACGCTCCAATCAGCACTTTGACCCCTTGGGTCATAGACGGTCGGTCGGACTGAGCGGTGAATACATTCCGCATCAGAATCAGTTGCAGCAGCAGTACTCCCGATAGCAGGCTTTCCTCATAGTCCAATCCCTTGAGCAAGTGACTTGCGATCGAGACAACCAGTAACCCCACCGTCAACAGCCAAGCCACTCGCTTACGTCTTAATAAGTTAGTCGCTAGCGCCAGCAAGAAAAATCCAGTAATTGCCGCAAACAGATGTCCGCTTTCCCGCACCTCAAAGGGAAAAATCTCCCTCAGCCACTCGACTCGTCCCTTGAGACTAGGCGTCACCGCAGAGACAAGATTGACTACTCCGACCAAGCCTGTGAGCAAGGCGGCTGTCCACACACCAATCTGATTACGTCGTGTTAGCACGGCGATATCCTTAAACATGCACAAGTTACGTCACAACAGTATGAAGGATGAAGCATTCAATTTCTTCAACCTTAACGGTCAATCGTCAGGCTTCACCCTTCAATGTTTAATCTTTTGTTGCTCCATTCCTTTTTGAAACTGCTTGCCGATATAAGACAGAGAATCAGCCGCATGCTTGTGATCGTAATTCCAGCCATAGTCAGGGCCGGATATTCCATGACCACCCGGAAATTCATAAAATACGTTATCGATCCCTAGTTTGTTCAGCGTTTTATGAAATTGTCGCGATGAATTGAGAAACTCTTTAGTCATTAAGTCATCTTTCCCCGCATCCATATAAATGTGCAAGCGCTTGCGCTGTTGCACCGGGAGATGTTTCACGATTTCCTGGGGGCTATTTTGGGGACCGCTGGTATCCGTAAAGTAACCGATCTGACTAAAGAAATTATTGAAATTATTCAGGTGACGCAATCCAATATTTAATGCTCCCCAACCGCCAGAAGACAATCCACCCATTGCCCAAAATTGCGGCGACTCTAAGGTGCGATAGTGTGACTTCACAACTCGAACGAGTTCCGAGCCGATGAGAGTACCGACCTTCCCATTCGGTCCATCATAGTAATCGGGGTCCCACCGGGGACTCGACCCTCGTTTGTCGTTACCATCCGGTGTAATGATGATGGAGTATGGTAGCTTCCCACTTTTGTAGAGCTTATCTAAGACAGGAATTATGCCAATCTTGGCGTACCAAGCACGGGCATCATCATGACCTCCATGCAGGAGAAAAATGACCGGATAGCGTTGGTTGGGATGCTGGTTGTAGCCTGGAGGCAAAATTAAACCATATTGCCGAACTTCGCCCATGGCTTTGCTATTGAAGGTTTTGAGCTGGAAATTCATCCCGCTATCTTTTTCATTAACCCGAGGTGGGTCTAGCTGAGGAGCTCCAGCAATAAAGACATACCAGTATCCTGCTCCGGCTAAAAATGCGATCGCGCCAATTCCTGCAATTAGAAAGTTTCGTACTTTTATTCTTGGGGAAGATTTAGCTGTCATATTAGGTCATGAGCTCAACGATCAAATCCTCTCGATCGCTAATTCGATCGCTTCATTGATGACATCAGGATACTCGGCCATTACCAGATGACCGGCATCCGGCAAGTGTAGATGTTCGCCTCTGGGAAAACAAGCCGCTAAATCTTCTCCCATCTTGAATGTGAACATGGGGTCTTGTCCGCCACTAATCACCAAAACAGGGATGTGGGAATTGAGCGAAGGAGTAGGACGTCGAAAGAAGTTATAACTCCAGAAGATTTCTAAAGCTTGGTAGGGTGCAAACTCTGTTGGCACCGGGCATTCCGCGAAAAAACGTTCCATCGCTTCGTGGCGGTGACTGGTGGAAACACAGCGGGTGAGTTTCTGAACTAGCGGTAAGCGATACAGGTGCCTGCCTCCCCACGCCAGGAACTTCATCAATGGGATTTCCCACCAAGGCGCCAGGTCATGAGTGCCGCCTGCGATCGCAATTAAAGCACTAGCCGGATGTCGTCGTATCCATTCCAGACCAATGGGTACCCCGTAACTATGGCAACACAAAACCGGAGACACAATATTGAAGCGATGCAATAACCGTGTTAAGTCGCGTCGATGTCGTCCCAACGAGTAGCGCTGATAGGGACTGGACTGTCCGTGTCCCGCTAAATCGTAAGCCAAGACTTCTCGACCTTGAGCCTGAAAAAAATCATATTGCGATCGCAAGTTGAAGCGGTTGCCCATGCCTCCGTGCAGGAAGACCACGGCTGGCCCTATACCTGGACTATAGCAAACCTGTAAATCCACACCTGGACGTAGATGAATCGTCTGACCCGCTAATGGGTCTTCGGCAACGCTAGTGTTAAGAATCATCGCTGCGACGGCATCCCGATTTTCAATGGATATCTCTCTTTATTAAGATGGCACGACGATTTGTCATCCTTATGTCACCGCGATCGACTTCCAGTGAC
>DATNPC010000717.1:0-8285 GCA_036703375.1 Allocoleopsis sp. | reverse complement strand
TGGTCAGTTCTTCTAGGAATCTCACTTGTGTCTCGACAACCAGCTCATTCTCCTTGTGCCAGTTGAACTTAATCGGTAGATGTTCGCAATTCTCCAGTTCGTAATTAGCATAAGCCAGTAATGCCTCCAAGAGACGTTTGGCTCGCTTTTGAGGTATGGAACCATAATGAGGTTTCGGCATTGTTGCTATCCAAGAAATAAAAAAAGTTCGGGGAATCCCCTAAATTTTGCTACTTCCCCCAACAGCGCATCCCTGATTATCAAAGCATTTCAGCCCTTCCAGGAGACTGCTGGAATCAGGAGAATTCCCTCAACTACCTTAAATTTAATACCTCAGCCCCTCACCAATTTGGTCGGACTGAGATGGACAGGGGGAACAAAACTGAACTCATAGGAGTAATTAATCTAGCAGATATCTTCCTCAAAAATCTGGTGAGATTCAAGTCTATTCAGAACAATTTTGTTATTGTCTAGCCTAAGTTTCACCTAACTCAAGCACAAGTCAAGCAAACTTAATCATTAGCTCAGTCCGAAACTCAAGCATCCACTGAGTTTAATGAGTTCATAGAAGCGACGCTACCGATCGGGTTGCCAATTAGCCTTAGTGTTACCTATGTCATTAGATCGTCGCACTTCAGGTTCTTATCTAGTCAGGATGCAAGAAGGTGCTTATGAAACTATGTCTCGTTGCTACAGGACTTGTTTACCTAATTTCCGGTTCTTACTTCTTCGCGATCTGGTTGAAATTCTTGAAACAAGATACTCGCTTATCTCTAGAGGATAGATTGTTCTCCCTCACTGTCTTAGGAGTAGCTACCCTACTTTGGCCGATTGTTGTTCCTCTGGCTTACCTCGAACTTCTATCAAAACCAAAGAAGTGTTGCCAAGTAGTCCTAAATGGGAATTCCAATCAGATATCTCAGTAAATCTACAAGTCTAATGTTGTCGGAGACTTTGTTTGCTGGCGTTAACTCTATGAAGAAGTTTTACAAAAATTGTCACTCTGCATAAATAGAGAAGACTTCACCTGAGTTACATTTAACGCTTCAAAAGCACAGATGTTAGCAATGTTGAGACAAGACCTAGCGATGGGTTCAACAACTTTGCGATCGCTTCCGACTGTCATACCCTTTCACCACTCAAAAACTAGATTGCAACTAACACCTATGACACCTCAACTCCCAAGCTTACAACAGGAAGCGGCTGATGAAAACACTTCATGCGATCGCCTTTGCGAACTTGCCCAAATTAGTACCGAACTCGCGCAATTAGTTGCTAAAAATCCCAGCGCCCCTTCTGAGTTATTACGAGAGCTGAGTGAGAATAGCGATCGCATTATCCGTAAAAACATTACAACCAACCCCAATACGCCGACTGAAGTCTTGCTGAATTTAGGAAGCGAATTCCCCGAACAACTGCTGAATAATCCAAGCTTCTTTCTCCTGTGGCTAGAGCATCCCAATTTATTAGATGAAATGCCCCAGACGACTTTACTCAGCCTTCTAAAGCAGGAATCAGTGCCAGTTTCTTGGCTGGAGCAGGCAGTGAGTCAACTGGATTGTGAGGCTCAGTTGTTAACTGAGGACGACTATTTCTATGGAATGGATTATCGAGCAGGGCAACAGCATTCTAAGGTACAGTTAGGCCTGGCGGTGGCGATGAATGCCCAAACTCCCAAGACGTTACTAGAGAAGCTAGTTCACAGTCAGTATGTGGAAGTGCAAGAGGCAGCGCAACTGCACGTCAACTGGTCGGGAGAAATGACTGCTGGTTGGGATGAGGCAGCGCGTGATGCACTTACGACGACGCCTTTCCCCTATCATCGCTCTGAGGGTCACGCTCCATACCTAAAAAACTTAGCTTATAGAGGTTTAATCCCTGAGTTTGTCCTCGATCAGTTAGCAAGGCATCAGGATAAGGACGTTCGTTCCTTAGTTGCTTACCTCCCCAACACCTCAGTCAGAATTCTGGAGCAATTAGCGCAGGATGAAGATAGCAATGTTCGTAGAGACGTTGCCTCCAATTCCAACACTCTAGTCAAGACTTTAGAGCAATTGGCAAAGGATAAGGATAGCTATGTTCGTAGTAGTGTTGCCTACAACTCCAGCACTCCAGGCAAGATTCTAGAGCAATTGGCAAAGGATAAGGATAGCCATGTCCGTAGTAGTGTTGCTAATAATCCCGACACCCCTGTCAAGATGCTAGAGCAATTGGCAAAGGATAAGGATAGCCATGTTCGTAGTGCTGTTGCCAATAATTCCAACACCCCAGTCAAGATTCTCGCTCAACTCCTAGAACAGTTAGCTTTGGATAAAAACGATCGCGTTCTTGAGGATGTTGCCAAACACTCCAACACATCCGTCAAAATTTTAGAGCAGTTAGCTCAGAAGCAGTATCCTCATACTGTTCCTATGTATGTTGCCCAAAACCCTAACACCCCAGTTAATACTCTAGAGCAATTGGCGCAGCATGGGGCTCATTGGATTCTTTGGGCTGTTGGTTCTAATCCCAACACTCCACTCAGTCTTCTAGAACAGTTAGCACAGCGCGAAGATTACTACCCTCGTGAAGGTGTTGCCAAGAACCCAAGGACTCCGCTGACACTCCTAGAGCAATTGGCACAAGGTAAAATTTGCGTTCATGACAGTATTGCTTCTAACCCCAATGCCTCTGTCAATCTTCTAGAGCAGTTAGCTCAGATGTCTTGTAGCAATGCTCGTAAGGGCGTTGGCTCTAACCCCAACACCCCACTCCAGCTTCTAGAACAGTTGGCGCAGGATGGAAATAATGAGGTTCGTCAAGCTATTGCGTCCAATCCCAACATCCCAATTGAGTTCCTCGAACGTCTCCTAGAGCAGGTGGCGCAAGATGAAAATCATAGTCTTCGCGAGTTTGTTGCCAAGCACCCCAACACTCCTGTCAGTCTCTTGTTAGAGGTGACGCTGACGTTTCGCGCTCAAGATTCTACTCCTGTTTTGAGCCGTTTCCTCGTTCTGTTGCACCCCCAAACTCCAGCTAAAGCTCTAGCAGAAAACTGCCGCTCATTAATCTGGCTAGAGCGTTATGCCATTGCCCAAAACTCCAATACCCCAATCGATACGCTCAAGACTTTGGCTCAGGATGCCAACCGCATCGTTCGTGCGGCGGCTAAAGCCAATTTACAACACCGTTAATCCAAAATCTAAAATCCTCACCTCGAAAATCGAATGACTCCAGCCGCCCTCAAAACCTACCTCAATAATTTAGTTAGTAAGAACCTGAGAATCAGTACCATGCTCTGGGGAGCACCCGGCATTGGTAAATCCAGCATCGTCGCGCAAGTCACCCAAGACCATAAAATTGACTTCGTGGATGTGCGCCTCTCTCAACTCGCTCCCACTGACTTGCGCGGACTTCCTGTTGCCGAAGATGGCATCTCCAAATGGTATCCGCCCGAATTCCTACCTCGTTCCGGCAAAGGCATCTTGTTTCTCGATGAGCTCAACATGGCGCCCCCCGCAATGCAAGGTGTGGCACAACAGTTAATCTTAGACCGTCGTGTTGGTTCCTACGTTGTCCCAGAAGGTTGGTATGTCTGGGCAGCAGGTAACCGTAAGGAAGACAGAGCTGCTGTCTTTGATATGCCCTCTCCACTGGCTAACCGCTTTTTACACCTACAAGTCGAGCCAGACTTCGACAGTTTCAAAACTTACGCTCTTGCTGCTCACGTCCACGAGCAAATCATAGCTTTTCTCTCCTTCCGCACCACCTTGCTCCACAAACTCGACCCCCAGCAACCGGCTTGGCCTTCTCCTCGCTCTTGGGTGATGGCTAGTTTTTTGCATCAAGCGGGACTGGATATTGCACCAGCTGTAGGCATGGAAACTACGGCTGAGTTTAATGCTTTCATTCAGCTTTACCAGTCCTTACCTGACCTCAATAGCATTTTCAGTGGTTCTGGCGATGCCATTCCTTTTCCCTCAGAGCCTTCGGTGCGCTACGCTACCACGATTGGGTTGGCTTTGCGAGCGGAGTCAGCTCAGCAAGCTTACAATGCTTTCACCTGGATTAGTCAGGCAGCAACAGCCGAGTGGGTGCAGCTATTTGCCATAGATTTGTTCCGCAGTATGCGAGGCAAAGGGCAAATGGGAACGCTCGCACAATTAGTGCAACAGAACGAGCAGCTCAAAGGCTTTTTGAAGGACTTTCAGGGGTTACTGAGTCTATGAAATTAGAACCAGAGATTGAGCGGCTCCTGAGTGCCTCGCTGTTGCGATTGCGAATGAAATCGCCTTTTTTTGCAACGTTAGCGCTATTTACCCGCTTTCGATCGACTCAGACACTCCCTACGGCAGCCACAGATGGACAAGATATCTTTTTTAATCCTGATTTTGTGCGCTCCTTACCATCGGCTCTAGTCGATAGCTTATTACTGCACCAAGTCCTGCATGCGGCTTTGCTCCACGTTCCGCGTCGGGGAACGCGAGAGAAAGAGCGATGGAATGTTGCGGCTGATATTGTGGTGAATGGAATGATAGCCCAACAGGGTTGCTTTCAACTGCCTCCCGATGCGGTGCGGGTTCCAGAACTCGAGTATCTGAGTGTAGAAGAAATCTACGAACTCCTCCAGGAACAGTATGCCTGCTACTCGTACTCGAACTGTCCCATGGACTTATTAGGTGAAGCTCCTGGTGATGCTTCAGAAGACGGACAAGACGGTAAGGGAACAGGACAAGAGAGCGATTGCAATCAGCAAGGGAATAAGGGAGCAGGACAACAGAAGGACGATTCCCTAGGAGATAGCTTGGCTAATCCATCCCACTCGACTGGCATTTTAGACTCAGCTCGACGCTCTCAAATGGAAGCTCACTGGCGAAACGCCATGCAACAGGCGATGGTCGTAGCTCGGTCTAGCAATAACCAAGGCAGTATTCCGGCGGGAATGCAACGAGAACTTGGAGCCTTGACCCAAGCTCAACTCGACTGGCGTTCCTACTTGTGGCGCTATCTGGTGCGAACCCCTACTGATTTTACAGGCTTCGATCGCAGATTCATCGGTCGCAAGCTTTACTTGGAAGCGTTGGAAGGAGAGTCGGTGCAGGTGTTTGTTGCGCTCGATACCAGTGGTTCCGTTGGCGATAACCAGATGCAGTTGTTCCTGAGCGAAGTCCAAGGAATTCTCCGCGCTTACCCTCACCTGGAGTGTGAATTGTACTATGCTGATGCAGAGGCTTACGGTCCCTATTCCCTAAAAGTCGATAGCGAGATACCTAGACCTGTAGGGGGTGGAGGGACTTCGTTTGTTCCTTTTTTTGAGAAGGTTAGTGCCAACAGGCGCTGGCATACCAGTGGAGTGTGCGTTTATCTCACTGATGGATATGGTACATTTCCCGATGACCCGCCGACTCTCCCAGTTTTGTGGGTTGTGACTCCGGGCGGACTAGAGCTAGAAGAATTTCCCTTTGGAGAAGCCGTGAGGTTGTTATCAGTGCAGTAGCTACGTCATTTTCTCTCTTCGACACTCTCTGAGCCAAATCAACGATCGCCTAATGAATCCTGCTACAGGCGCTCGGCCGCGATCGCTAATTTTACTCCCTTGACTTGGCGCAATTGATCCATCACGTTCACAACCTCACCGTGAGCCACTGAGCGATCGGCATTAATAATAACTAGCGATTGAGATTTGGATGCGACTAAAGAACGGACTGCCACTTGCAGCTGAGAAAGCCTAATTGGTTGGCGATTTAGAGCAATTTGTCCATTGGCGCTAATCGTGACATTAATCTCCTCTTGGAGCTGACTTTGAGCTGTGGTAGCTGTCGGTAAATTAACCGGAAGACCTTCTGAACGAGTTAAATATAGGGTTGAAACGATAAAAAATGTCAGAATTGCGAAGATCACATCGATCATAGGAACGATGTTGATTTGGAAAGGAGTCTCTGGCTCATTGGGAAGACGCATAAGCAATTCAACAGAACTGAATCATAAGCTCTGAGTTACTAGTATGACTCAAGATTAATAACTAAATATAGCGGTTCTACAGGAATTGTGAACCCTATTTATCGATTAAGGGTAATGGGTAATAGGAACTTCTTTCTTCTTACCCACTACCCATTACCAATTACCTATTACCGTCTTCTAAGAAACAGCTAATGTTTCTTCTTACCATAACGAGCGATCGCGCTCGTGAGAGGCTTTTGTCACTTTCACGAATGAATTAGACTAGCTGTATCAGTTTATCGGTATCCCCTTAAAGGACTGACTTCCAGCACCCCGCGACGTTTAAACACTACTTCAAACTGAGCCAGAGGCTCCTGAGTGACGCTCTCGCCACTGCCACTTTTTACGGCAGCTTCTGGCTTGAGTAACGTTTCCAGCGGAGTTTGCTGAACGTAATCCCAAGCCGGTTGATTGCGGGGTTCGTAGTCGGCAATTACACCATCTTTAGTGACTGCCACTCGGTACACCAAACTCTTCGGGAAGGTTGGAGTAGTTTTCCAGTTGTCGCGAAGCTGCTGACTGAGCTTTTCGTTTAAGTCCTTAAGTTCTGCTGAGTCAGTAATTTCTGGGCCTAAGCTTGGTTTACCTTGATAACCGCGCCAAGGGCTAATTTGTAGAATACCTCGCTTATCGAACACCACTCGAAACTGAGCAACGGGTTCAGACGTTGTTACAGTTCCTGTTGTAGGAACATACAGTAACTCAGGTAGAGGAGTCTTCTGCGAGGCATCAGTTGGTGTTTCATCAACGGGTTTGTAGCCAACGATCGCGCCGTCTTTGCCAACACCAACACGATATTCCAAATTCCGCTCTACTTGACCCCGGTTCTTCCAAGCGAGATTGACCTTGTTGTAAACGATGCGTTGTAAGAGGTGCAGTTGTGTTGGATCGGTAATTTCTGGAGCTGAGGTCAAAACCTTCTCTAGTTCCTCCGACGAGGGGGGAGAGGCTTGAGGTGTTGCGGTTGCAGAGGGGGAGGTTCCTGGCGTTGGAGAAGCTGTCTGGCGGGCAGTTGGTTGGGGCGTTACGGCTTTGGGTTCACGCCCCCGTGGCACCGGCACTAAAGAAAGCGCGATCGCGGCAACCGCCAAACTCGTGATTCCTAGTGTGGCAGGTGCGGCTCGCTGCGCGATCGGTTGGTCAGCTTTGCGATAGCGTCTAGAAACTGGTTCTAATGTCACGCTCAAGTCGGGTAAGGTGCGCCGATCGGCCAAAAACTGGTCGATTGCCTCTACCAAGTCAAAAAGCTGCACTGTTGTGATGTCGAGCTGCCTTGGTTTTCCCTGTTCCATCAGACCATAAGAGGCTGATTGAGTCATCCCAGTGCTAACTCCTGTTGGTATCGCTTCGCCTACAGGTGTTAGCGTCAATCGGTGCAAATTTTGGCCTGGAACTCTCTGCAACTCGACTATATTCGCCTTGTCCCCATGTAGATGAGGGTGATGTATTTGACTCAAAAATTCTTGAGCATAGTCATTGACGGCTCTAACTAAGCTCTCTAGAAAGTCACGGCCTCCGCTTAGGGATTGGTTGGTGCCAGTAAAATGGCATTCTGCATTGACTAGGATATTCATCAAGGGACGTGGATCGAGTTGGCCCCCGGTAGCACCATCACTCAATCCCTCTAAAATTAAGGTGCAGTTCGGTAAACTGTACTGGCGTCGAATAGTCATGCCACTTCTCCATCAAACAGGCTAGTCCACAAGCGTTGCGTGCCTGACGTTCCCGTACAAAACAGCAGCTGACTCAATAGCGAGAGTGCCAGTTCATTCAACTTTTCGTTGGAGTTGTAGGCTGTTACCTTTGCTCGTCGTGGGTTCATCCGGCTGCGGAAATGCGCCCGAAATCGTTCCAAATACTCAGACAAGCGAAAATGATGTTCCAGGGGTACCTGCTTCTCATTCAGTTGTTGATAGGCCAGCAGCAACTGACGAATCAACACAGTCATCCGGCGTGCCATATGACAAGCAATCACCACCAATGCCTTTGCTTCTTCCACTTCTAAGGGACGCCGGGTGTGAGAACGCCGCAAGGGATTGGTGCAGCGCAGACGCCAAAGTACGACGCGATTCTTGATGATATCCTGAAGTTCTAGCTCGCGAGCCGCAACCAGCATGGCTTCAGCACCTCCCAGTTCCAAAGCTTCAATAGCAAGTAAAATCAGGTCAATCTGCTGCCGAGTGCGTGGCGGACACGCCCGATCTGAAATTTCTGGGTCGGTTAGGTTATCTAAAATTAGCGGTTTTGACTGGGCAGGAGGGCTGTTTGTCGGCATTACGCTCACAGAAAGATTCATTCCAACTAGC
>DATNPC010000716.1:0-3741 GCA_036703375.1 Allocoleopsis sp. | reverse complement strand
CACCCATGACATTGTTGCCAAGCTCTGGAATCTCTGTAATGTCCTCAAGGATGACGGGGTCACTTACCATCAGTACGTGATCGAACTCACGTATCTGCTGTTTTTGAAGATGGCGAAGGAAACTCGTACTGAGAATCAGCTTCCAGAGGGTTATCGCTGGGACAATCTAGAAGGGCAAGCTGAGTCTAATCGGCTGAAATTCTATAAGGGGCTGTTGAGCTATTTAGGAAGGCACGGCTCTACGCTGGTTAAAGAAATTTTTGCTGATGCCTATTCTTCGATTAAAAAGGGCACCACACTTTCCACGCTGGTGAGTGAGATTGACAAGCTTGACTGGTACAGTGCCAAGCGAGAGGGACTGGGCGATGTCTACGAAGGTTTGTTGGAGAAAAACGCTAATGAAAAGAAGGCTGGGGCTGGACAGTACTTTACCCCCCGTCCGCTAATAGACAGTATGGTGCATGTGATGCGTCCCACGCTGGATGACATTATTCAAGATCCTGCTGCTGGTACAGGTGGATTTTTGATTGCCGCCAATCGGTACATTCGAGAACATAGCGATTCGGATAATTGGACTGAAAAGCAAAAACGTAAATACCGCTGCAATACCTTCTACGGCATGGAGCATGTGCAGGATACGCATCGTTTGGCATTAATGAATTTGATGCTGCACGGACTAGATTTTGATCCGCAAGGTGCAGGTATCCGCTATGGTGATACGCTCTCGCCAGAGGGCAAAGCCCTACCGCAAGCGACACTGGTTCTTACGAATCCACCCTTTGGCAGTAAAAAAGGTGGGGGCTTACCCAACCGCTCAGATTTTGAGTTTCCCACCAGTAACAAACAGTTTTGCTTCTTGCAACACATTTACCTTGGGCTTAAGCCGGGTGGTCGTGCTGCTGCCGTGTTCCCCGATAATGTACTGTTTGAGAGCAACGTGGGACGGCAGATCCGTGCTGACTTGATGGACCAATGCAATCTCCACACGATTTTGCGTTTACCGTCTGGTATTTTCTATGCTCAGGGTGTTAAGACAAATGTGCTGTTTTTCACCCGTGGTAAGAAGGAAAAGGGCAATACAAAAGAAGTTTGGGTGTATGACTTGCGTGTTAACACTCCCCAGTTTGGTAGGCGTACATCGCTGATGCGTGAACATTTTGCTGAGTTTGAAGCCGCTTTTGGTGATGATCCATTTGGTGGTTCTGCTAGTCTTGCACAGCGCACTGACACCGGGGAGGAAGGACGCTTTAGAAGATTTTCCCGCGACTGGATTGCTGAACGGGGCGATAACCTGGACATTGCTTGGCTTAAGGACGAACGTGAGGATGATAACGGTGAGTTACCTGAACCCACAGTCCTTGCTCAAGAGGCGATGGGTGAACTGGAAGCTGCCATAGCGGAGTTGCAGGGAATTTTGCAAGAATTGGGTGAGGAATTCAGTTTGTAGGTACGGAGTGAGAACGATGCAGAGCATCACACTAAAATCCCATATCGGTAGCGATGGTCTTTTGAAGGTTCATTTACCTGACATGAGAGATACGGATATCGAGGTTGTCATTGTCTATCAAACAAGTCTTTCCAAAGGTGTTGAATCAGCACCTCTTTCACAGTTTTACGGATGCATTCAGGATGATTCATTTATTAGACATCCTCAAAACGAACAACCTGAACGTGAACGCCTGGAATGAAATATCTTCTTGATACAAATGTCTGTACCATTTATCTAAAAGGCAAAAATTTGAACTTAAAGCAGAGGCTTGAGACGGTTCCTATTCAAGAGATAGCTGTATGTTCGATTGTCAAGGCAGAACTCTGCTTTGGAGCGATGAAAAGTGCCAATCCAGAACGCAACTTTGCCCTACAGCAAGCATTCTTGGCGCAATTTGTCTCACTCCCTTTTGACGATCTCGCGGCTACTACCTTTGGGGTGATCCGGGTACAGTTAGAAACTAGAGGAATACCCATTGGAGCCTATGATTTGCAAATTGCAGCGATCGCTCTGGCAAATAATCTAATCCTAGTCACTCACAACACGAGAGAGTTGGGACGTGTGGATGGGTTGCAGGTTGAAGATTGGGAGGTTGAGGCGTGAGGGAACGAACCCCAGGATGGGCAATAACAACAATCTCAGACATTACTGAATACTTATCTCGTGGCAAGCAGCCGAGGTATGCCAGTTACAGTAGTCTTCCAGTAATTAACCAAAGAGCAATTCGATGGTTCGGCATTCAGAACGAATATCTCAAATATGTTGATCCTGTTCAGTTCGATCAATGGGAACCGGAACGGTTCATCCGATCTGGAGATATACTCTGGAACAGCACAGGAACAGGAACACTTGGACGAGCCTGTTTAGTTACACAACATGACTTAGAACCCCCAAAAGTTGTAGATAGTCATGTCACTATTGTTAGACCTAATCAGGCAGCTATCGAGCCTCGTTTCTTATTCTCTTGGATTCAAAGCTCTGAAGTTCAAGAAAATATTCTAAGCCTTGCCACTGGTGCAACAAATCAAATAGAACTGAGTCGAGGAGCAATCGCTTCTATGCGTATTCCGATTGCTCCTCTTAATGAACAAAAACGCATTGCTGATAAGCTCGACGCATTGCTTGCGCGGATGGATGCTTGTCGCGATCACTTGGAGCGTATTCCCCGCATCCTCGAACGTTTTCGACAATCTGTTCTTACGGCAGCACTTTCAGGACAACTCACTAAGGACTGGCAACTCAATCGTGTTGAGCAATCAGATTTTAATAGTTCTAATGTCTCTGGTCAACTTGCTGATTTTGCAGATGTGATTGATCCGAATCCTTCGCACCGATATCCATCGTATGTAGGTGGAACGATTCCGCTTCTTGCAACAGAGCAAATGTCCGGCTTAAACAATTGGGATATTTCAACAGCAAAGTTGACAACGCTTGATTTCTACGAAGCAAGAAAACTGGCTCATGATTTTTTTGATAACGATATTATCTTTGCTCGGAAAGGTCGTCTTGGTCTTGCGCGTAATCCTCCTCCCAATAGTCGCTATGTATTCAGTCATACAGTTTTCATAATTAGGTCAAGAACAGACAAGATATTACCGTCTTATCTTCTCTGGTTCCTCCGACAAGAATGGTGTATTGATTGGCTCTTGCTAGAGATGAATAGTAATGCAGGGGTTCCCACATTAGGTAAATCAGTTATGGAACGTCTGCCTATCACAATTCCCGATTACACAGAGCAACAGGCAATTGTTCAATGTATCGAAAGACTGTATGCCTATGCCGAGCACGTTGAAGCTCGTTATCAAAATGCCCTTACGCGAGTCGAGCAGCTAACACCTACTTTGTTGTCTAAAGCATTTCGTGGTGAATTAGTGCCACAAGACCCCAATGATGAGCCAGCTTCAGTATTACTCGATCGCATTCATGCTGAACGGATAGCACAGCCTGATAAACCCAAGAGAGTTGTAACTCGCCGCAATTCACTTATGAACAAAATGTCTAATCAATCTGTTAAAGAAGCTATCCATCAATTACCTAAAAATACGTTTTTATTTGATGAGTTACATGGTGAGATAAGTAAAAAAAATACTGTAAACTATGACTTGCTTAAAGATATCTTGTTTGCTTTGCTTGATGAAACTGACCCAAGTATTATGCAGACCTTTGATCAAGAAACAAAGACAATGCGTTTCATTCGGAGGCATTAATGAAGCTTTTGCGAGTCCATATCATTGCTGCCGAGACTTGCGGTG
>DATNPC010000715.1:0-3849 GCA_036703375.1 Allocoleopsis sp. | reverse complement strand
GGGTTTTGAACCGAGTTCATCTAAATTCCATTGACTCACAACTCCCAGGTGTTTGAGCCGTCCCTTTAGCGTTTTTTGCTTTGGCTTTGACGCGATACAGTAGTACTTCAGATTTGTTGGGTTATAGTCTGGAGATGCTTCAATTGGATCGCCGATCCAACCTAGTTCTTTCTTGAGTTTTCTCCACCAACTTCTTGCAAGTTTTTTCGTTCTGAATCCAATAAATGCTTTGTAGTATTTTCCATCGTCAGACACTTCGCAACTTACATGACTTGACACTTTAATTAACTGAATCTTACTGATTTGATTTTCATGAAGGTTTTCTATCCTGTAAGCATTCTCCTCTCCTGACTCCCATTCAATTATTAAAGTAGGTTGACTGGGTGTAATATCTAAGTCTTTGATGAAGCCATGCACATACTTGTATTGAATTTGATACTTTCCCTTGATGTACGCCGGATATCCTTCCCAATAAACCATGCGATCGCCGATTCGATAATTCCAGATTCCGACGCTACGTTTGGCGATGAAGAGCAACTCTTCATACGCCTTCTCCCATGCCGCATCAAAATCCTCGCTCTTCATATCTCGCCGCGCCGACGCGGTCGCCCTGAAAGCAGCTTTTAGGTCATTCCCTGGATTTTCCCCAAGTTTTATTTTTTCTAGTAATTGCACCTGTTCTAACTTAATTTCACTGAGGAATAGTTTGGCAAGCATTCCTATCTCTATTCTTGAGGTGTACCTTGCTGCCTCTAGCTGGCGGATAGTTGGCGGTTCGATGATGTATCCTATGGGTTCTCCTGGTGGCAATTGAGATGGGAAAATCCATTCTTCTCCAGGTCTAACCAAGTAATAGCAGTCTTCTTCAAGTTTTGAGAGGAAGAACACATCATTATTGCCGAGCTGTACTATTTCTCCGCTCTCTAGAATTACGGATGTTTCTGCTTTTATCTTTAGAAACGTTCGATGAGGTATAAACTCCTCTATGGGGCTTATCCCTAGTGGTTTCATGTAATCTAGTGGGTAGCTTATCTTTTCAGCCACAACTTCTTTTTTTCTGCCTCTAAACCGCTTATCCCACCACGGAATATTTTCTTGCCCTTGCTTCCACCAGGCAATCGTTATTGGCGTGGTACTTTCTTCTCGAATGCTTTCAACCACACCATAATTTTTGCCTCTCGATTTTTTAACGACAGTTCCTCTCTTAAACGGATAAAATTGGTTTTTTCCTCCGTTAGCCAAGTCTTTCCAAATTACTTGCTTAACTTTGAAGACTTCCTCGCTTTTTCTCGATTTTTCGGTTAATTCTCGGATCAACTCCGCTAACTGTTTTTCTTGAGGACAGAAGAGGGCGAGTTGACAATCATTTTTTTTACTGGAATAGATCATTAGATTTAATGGTTGCTATGCGTGTGCGCTTTGCGACGGGGTAGTAATGGTTCATTCCCGTTGATGAGCGCTAGCTAGTTGTTAGCTAGGTTCTTGCGCTCGCGTTTTTATGAAAGCGTTGCGTTCGCTTATTGCCTTGGAGAAGCGTAAAAAAATAGGCTTCTCCACTTAAATCAGTGGAGAAGCTGCCAGAAGTAGCGATCGCATTCATCGCTGCCCCCTTGGGGCAATCGCTATTTCACGTCTTTATGAGGCGATCACATCTATTGCATCGTTGCTTGAAAGTCCGAGTTCCCGTTCTAATTGCTCCCGTTCGGCTATTGCACGATTTAGTTCGTCGTTTTTGCTAAACGTTTTGTCTTCTTGCGAACTCAAGTCTTCGTAATCTTTTCGATGCACGGCGATGCAGGCGATTGTTTCCTCTTGGGCTTCAAGTATCCGTGAGTTCAGCAGATGCTCTAGCGTAGAGCAAGTGCCAGCCGCAGTAGTAGCTATTGTGGTCGCATAGCGTTCACGTCCGACCAAGTGGATCGTGCATTTGGCAGAATCCTTCTTGTTGGTCTTGATGAGTAGCTGTGGGCGTTCCACCATTACATCAAAGCCGGAGAACTCACCGACTTTAACTATTCCATATTTATTCTGGACTTCTAGCTCCATAGCAAATCGGTTGATTAGCTGACCTGCTTCGACTCTCTTGGTTACCCACCTTTGTTTGTTGCCGTCAGCCAGAGAGATCTTGAACTTGTTCCCTTTCGTGTCCTGCACCCGGCTTAAATCTTCACTGATGCGATCGCGTTTCTGTTCCAGGGCTGCAATTATGCCAGGTAACTGTCTCAGCTCCCGCCTTACGTTTAGCTGCTGGTTGATGAAGTCCCGTTCTTCAACTAGAAGCTGATTGATCCGGTTATCAAGTTCTACTTTGCGGATCAGGCGCGGGTCGCCCGTTGCACAGGCCATTGTCTCTGCTAAGGACAAGATGACTTCCGAGCAATCCTCCATACTGCGGCTCGATGTCCGACCCGATAGCCCCTGTTCGATAAACGAGGCTTTGGTCAAGCTCATCTGGTACAGGTACGAGTCGGGGCTGAGTCCGGCAACGGTTCGGTTCCCCTCTTTGTACGGCTTACCTTGCGTGACATACCGATAGATCGGTACGTGATGGTGCCTGTTGCCTTGTCTGGCACTTCGCCCCCGCCGCTGGGTGTGGTCGGTGGGTCGTAACGGGCAATCTAAGTCATGCTGTGCGACCACATTATCTTGGCAATTTGTCCCTACTCCTCCTTTTTCAGTCGATAGGATGAAGATTCCCACTTTGCCATACCGAACTTTCCGAAACAGTGCTGTCTTCTGTTCGTCTGTCTTGGCATCATGAATGAAGGCGATGTCTTCGGCAGGTACGCCCTTTTCTATTAGTCCAAATTTGAGTTTATCGTAGACGCAAAACCGATTGGACTTCTTCTTGGGTGTCCCCAAATCGCAGAATATTAGCTGAGTGGCACCTGTATGTCTGGTTTCCTTCCAGATTTTGTACACGTTGTCGATGCAAGCATCAACTTTTGAGATTGAGTTCTTTAAGTTCTCAATTTCTTCTTCACTCAGGAAACCTGACAGTACTGAGTGCTGGAGCAATCTTAAATCGATTACTCCTTGGCGAATGTGAGTCGTGATCAAAGGCATATTATCCTTTTCTGGATCGACTGCACCGCGCTGGATGGCATCTGCTCTTTGGGCGATCGACTCAAAGAACTTTAGTTGTTCTGGAGACGCTGGAACTTCAACTGTTTCGTAATTATGGGTTGGCTTGGGAATCTTTAGTTCTTCCTCGGTTACGACATCAGCAACTTGCCAAAATAGGGTTCTCCACTCCGGCAAATTATTGAATAATGCCAGCCGACTTTTTATTTCAATTGTGAGTTGTGCTGTTATTTCTGCTGATGTCTTAATTTCTGCGTAGTTGCTTACCCAATCATCAAACCTGAGTAGACCCAAGTTTTGCAGTGTATGGTATTGCAAGTAAATTTGATTGACCCAGGCTTCTGCCATCGTGTTGGAGATAGCGGTTGCTGTTAGCAGATCGATACCTCTGCCTGGACCCATAATAGAGGCTATGTATCGGGTTTTCTGATAGAAATCCTCGGCTCGATAGGAATGCCCTTGAGGAACACCTAAGACCCGATCCATTTTCGTGTTGAGTTCTTTGCGCTTTACGTCTTGGGATTCATCGTAGAACAGCCAATCGATCCCAGTTTCGTCAAAGTACAGCGTATTGTCCTTGCTCTGGTTATTGGCGGTTTCTAGTATTCTTTCCTTGAGCGCATCTAGCTTCCTTTCTAGAATTTTAACGGCTCGCTTTGAATCTTCTCCCGTTTGTAATTGTGCTGCCCTGTATTCGCTCTCAATCAGGTTTGCCTCTTCCCTGAGAACTTTTTGGATAACTTCTGGGCTGAGTTTGAGCTTGGC
>DATNPC010000714.1:0-10959 GCA_036703375.1 Allocoleopsis sp. | reverse complement strand
ATACATTTCCAGAACTGCCCAATCTTCCGCCAGCGGTTTCTCGGGATTGAGGATGTCAAAAACAAATTGACCACCTGGCTTCAGTACCCGCTTCACCTCAGCCATTACCCTAGACCAATAATCGAGGGGAAAATAGCAACTCCATCCAGTTGCGATCGCTAAATCAAACTGTCCCGATTCGTAGGTCAATTGCTGTGCTGACCCGAATGAAACTCCCTTAAATAGCTTTGAGTTGAGCTGAGAACCACGAGTATTAAGCGCATCCCTCGCGACTATACTGATTTCCTGACCGTAAAAAAATGCGTCCCAATCCCGCCAAGGGTAGATTAAAAAGCTCACCCCACAGCCGATATCTAAACAGCGCTGATTCTTTTGCGGTCGAGCAATTTCCCAGAAATTAGAAGTAGCTTTAGCCGTCAGCGTTCCCCCAACCCACTCCTGAAAAATGGGCATTGCCTCCACTTCTTCCGGCAGTTCAAAGGCTTCACCCTGGTATTGCCGATTAAATCGATACGCCACCTGTGCCTCTATTGGACTTAGCTGGTAGTTTGAAGTGCGATCGCCAACATCTTGAGGTCGGTTTGAAGATTTGCTAGCACTTTGAAATGACTCATTACTTTTTTTAGACATTTAAAAATACTGCTCCAAACGTTCCTAAAGTCTAGTTCTAGCCTACACGTTGACAGCTGTTGTTGGTTGTTGGTTATTTGTTACTAACGACCCATCACTAACAACCAACAACAATTACTTTTCTCTGGTTAGTGACATTTAGCCTCTGAGCGACGAACTGGCACAGGTGCGACACGCATTAGCAATATCCATGTGCCAAGATTAGTAGGGTGAACTCTACTCTTAGGCGCGTCAACCTCATGTTAGGCAAGTTACTGGACAGGCGTTATGAAGTGACCCAAGTCCTTGGCGCGGGTGGATTTGGTAGAACTTACCTGGCACGAGACACCCGACGTCCCGGTCATCCAACCTGCGTCGTCAAACAACTCAAGCCTATGAGTAGCGATCCGATCTTCTTAGAGACGGCGCGACGACTCTTCAAAAGTGAAGCCGAAACTCTCGAAAAATTGGGAAATCACGACCAAATTCCCCGGCTACTGGCTTACTTCGAGGAAGAGGAGGAAGAGACAGAGTTCTACTTGGTTCAAGAATTTATTGAAGGACATACCCTCAGCCAAGAGTTACAGCCGGGACAGCGGTGGTCGGAAAACCGTGTTATCGAGCTATTGCAAGAAGTTTTAAAGATTTTGGACTTTGTCCATCAACACGGCGTGATTCACCGCGATGTCAAACCAGACAACCTCATCCGGCGCAGTTCTGATAACAAATTAGTTTTGGTAGACTTTGGGGCGGTCAAGCAAATCCGCACTCAGTTTGCCATGACTGAGGGTCAAGCCCGCAGCACGGTTGCGGTTGGCACTCCTGGCTACATGTCCAGCGAACAAGCACTGGGTCAGCCCCGCCCTAGCAGCGATATTTATGCTCTAGGGATTATTGGCATCCAAGCTCTCACGGGCGTCATGCCCATCAATTTCCAAGAAGACCTTAGCACTGGCGAAATTCACTGGCAGCACCTCGCACCAGTCAGTAACGGGTTAGCCGCAGTTCTCTCTCGCATGGTGCGCTACCACTTCAAAGACCGTTACCTGTCGGCGAGTGAAGCCTTACAGGCACTCCAGCAGTTGAATAGCTACTCTTCAACCCCATATCCAGAACCTCCTCGATATCCATCCGTCAACGGTGCCTCAGCGCCTAGGTCGCCGATCCCGCAACCGTCTTATTCAGACCCAAGACCCGAGCAAACCTTAGCCGCTAGTCCTGCCTCTCCTCCTCGACAACCCGCTTCTACTCCAAGCCGTCGAGCATCCACTTCCTCCTCTGACCCGATGCCGTTTGTCGTTGGCACAAGTCTAGTATTCATTGTTTGTGGCGTCGTATTTGGTATGGTCTACGCTCTGCGTCAGGGTTCAGTCACACCAGAGGGTAGTAACGTTAGCAATACTGTAGAGTCATCACGAGGAAGTTGCACGGTAGTTATTGATACACTGCGTGTCCGTTCTGAACCTGTAGTGAACGATAACAATGTCGTTAATACCGTAAACAAAGGAACGGCTCTCGCTCTCACCGGCACTAGTCAAAATGGCTGGGTGGAGATTAACTCACCTGTGAAAGGATGGGTTTTTAAGCGCAGCGATCTGATAAATTGTTCCTTAGCGAGTCAGACACCAGTTAAGACGGCAGCAAGTCCTACTCCGGTTAAGCCTGCTCCCTCACCCCAACCCTCGATCGCGACACCAAAACCGGTTGATACGGGTTCAGATGCTTTGGCAAAAGCTGCCGATCAATACCAGACTGGAGACTTAGATAAAGCGATCGCAATTGCTAAATCAATTCCCAGTGGTAGTGCTGCCTATAAAGATGCTCAGCAAAAAATTCAAAAATGGCAGCAGGATTGGTCAGCCGCTAAAGAGAAATACGATAAGCTGCAAAAAGCACTAGATGAGGGTCGCTGGGATGAGGTAATCGCCATCACCACAGACCCTAAATTCCTACAGCAAAAGTACTGGCAAGAGCAGTTCGCTAAACTCATTGAGGAAGCGAAAAAGAAAAAGGCTGAAGCTGAGGCTAACCAAGCCCAACCCAGTCCATCTGAATCACCGAACAGCGAACAGCAGAACTCTCAACCAACAGATTCCGGAAAAGAACCGAGCCGGGAATCACCTCCAGCACCTTGAAGTAGTGAGCAGTGAGCAGTGAACAGTGAGCAGTGGCCAGTGAACAGTGAACAGTGAACAGTGACCAGTGAGCAGTGACCAGTGAGTAGTGAACAGTGAGTAGTGAACAGTGAGCAGTGACCAGTGAGTAGTGAGCAGTGACCAGTGAGTAGGAAAAACTACTGAGCCGTGGTCAGTTCTTGGAAAATAGGCAGGAGTAGATCGACATCCAGTAAGAAAATAGTGAGTGGCGACCCTTCCTGAGGAATGACAGCCACATGACTAGCTACTTCGAGGGTATCTGCACGGCGATAGGAGTCGGGTAGAGCGCGAATTTGGGATAATGGCACTTCCATTAGTACTGGGGTGTCAGCAACCGGAATTCCATACAATTCCCCGGTTTGATTCTGAACTATCACGAGATACCCATTTGAAGTCAGTTCGCTGGCGTGACCGGATTTAAAAAATCGCCAGTATAAATCTACAACAGTCACTTCCCGCTCGCCCATATGAGCAACACCAACATGATTGAGTCCGCTGCTGTAAACTGGGGTGCGATCGACTACTTTGTAAACGGATTCAATGCGTAATGCTAGATTGAGACCCCCTAAATCGAAGACGATGAGTTTAATAACAGGTGTCACCTTTCGAGTTTGGAAGAACTCAGTGTCACTCGCTTGAGAGTTAATTACGAGATTGCTCATATTAGTTATTGGTTGTTGGTTATTGGTTGTTGGTTGTTAGTTATTAGTTAGTTGTTGACAATCGTAGGGTGGGCACTGCCGACTAATATGATGTCCGGTTGTTACCCTTAATAAAAGTATGTTTGTAGTGAGCGCTTCAGCGCTTACTCTATAGAGGACTAAAGTCCTCACTACAAACTTCCGTATACTGTGGTTCTCTTCGCGGACATGATGTAACGATCGCATCGAGTTTTAAGTTCCAATCGGCAGTGCCCACCTACATACGTAAGTTGAAAGTGTTGGAAGATAGGAGTCAATTATTCAACTTGCTTTGTAGTAACGAACGACAAACAACGAATAACTAACAACTAAAAACACTAGATACTCGGTTGGAGAACAGGCGTGCTTTCCCCAGCTTGGAGAACCGGAGAGTTTTCAGCCTGAGTTGTAGTCAAGATGTCTTTGATTGCGGCTAAAAAGTCTTGTTCGAGGTAAGGTTTGGTGAAGTAAGCATTGGCACCTAAGCGCATGGCTAACCAGCGATGTTTGTCATTACTGCGGGAGGTGAGCATGACGACGGGAATCTTGGACAGCACAGGGTCTTGGCGACGTGCTTGGAGAAATTCAAAGCCGTTCATATTCGGCATTTCAATGTCGCAAACCACCAATTTCACGGCTGAACTTTGATGCAGTTGTTCGATCGCTTCTCGTCCATCTCGGGCCTGTAAGACTCGACAACCGCCTCGTTCTAAGGTAAGTGCTAGCGTTCGCCGCAGGGCAACAGCATCATCAACAATGAGAACCGTAGGCGCTTGGGCAATGCGGATTGTGGGTGTAGTTTTGATGACTGACGAATTTTCGTTGGTTGCTGGTAGGCTCAGCTCTATGGGTGTGTCTCCACTGGGCAAGCTGAGTCCAGTTCCTGTTGTAATGGACGCTTTGGTTCGCCCTAAAACTTGATCCAGCAGCACTGCACCATCAATCACGGGGATTAAACTCCCATCCCCTAAAATCGTGCAGCCGTAAGTACAACTCGGTGGTGCGATCGCTTCTCCGAACGGTTTGATGACCAGTTCTTGCTCTGTGACTAGGCGATCGATTTCTAGCGCTAGAACGTATTGTTCTTGGCGCAGAATGAGCATGGGTAACGCCCAATCTTGAGGCGAGGGAACGGCAACCAACGCTTTACTGGGAGCCGCTTCCGGCATGGGGCAATTATACTCCAACAAGTCGCTCACTCGATAGGCTGGAACCACTTGTCCCCGCCAGCGTAAAAAGCGCTGCGATCCGGTTGATTTCACTCGATCCGCTTTGGGAATGACAATTTCTTCCACACTGTCGGATGGAATCGCTAGGGCGGTGACACCGACGATGCAGACGAGTAATTTTGAAATCGTCAACGTTAATGGCAAGCGCAGAGTAAACGCTGTCCCGTGTCCGGGTGAGGACGTTATCGCGATCGTTCCTTTGAGCGATCGCATTTGGGCGCGTACTATATCTAACCCAACTCCCCGGCCCGACAGTTCGCTCACCTGCGTCACCGTCGAAAATCCCGGCTCAAACAGTAATTCAAACAAACGATTGTTACTCAGGGTTGCCACTTGCTCGGCTGGCAGCAAGCCTAATTCCACAGCGCGAGTCCGAATGCGTTCAGTATTGAGTCCTTGCCCATCATCCCTGACTTCGATGATGGTTTGGCTACCTTGGTGATACGCTCGAATTTCAATTTGGCCTTGTTCGGGTTTCCCTTGCTGACGCCGTTGGGTGGGCGATTCGATGCCATGATCGAACGCATTCCGCAGCAAATGGAGCAATGGGTCGTACAGTTTCTCTAGAGCCGCTTTGTCAACCAGTACGCCTACACCATTGAGTTTCAAGCTGACAGGCTTGTGGTAAGTTGCCGACAAATCGCGCAACACCCGTGGGAAACGGTTGAGGACTTCACCGAGGGGTACCATTCGCGCCCACATCAGTTCGTCTCGTAACAGAGTCAGCATTTGTCGCTGTTGCTCCAGCGTTTTATCCGTTGCCTTGGCAAATAGGACAATATCATCTACCGCTTCTTCGAGCGGCACCATGTCTTCCAACAGTGCTTGCAGCCTTAAGTGCAGCGTCCCGTAACTGTCCAATTCCAACGAGTCAAAATCCGTGCGGATAATCGAAGCATCGCGCAGTGCCTCCGTTACCACTTGCTCTTCCAGATTCCTTCGATCGCTTCCTAGCGGATTGTGCTTGTGACTCAAGCGATCGACTAACATGCGATCGGATAACTCCTGCAAGTTACCCACGAGGTTCTGAACTTTAACAAATCGGCTCAGTAGCTCTCGCACAGCCGCCTGTAGCTGCTCGTTTTGCAGCGAAAGGCCATTGCGGTTAATCGCCAATTCGCCCACCACATTATTCATCCGTTCCAGTCGCTCTGAGTCCACCCGGACTGACAGGGTAGGCGTCGGCGAAGCTTTTCCTTGGCGGATATCAGCCGATACGGGGTTGAGTTCTGTGACGGGTGGATTCGTCAGCGCCTCGGCTGGATTAACTGGCGAGAGTTCGTTGACGGACGGGACAGAAACCAAGCTGGGAGCCGGAGGCGTTTGTGCCGTAGCAATTTCAGCCTTGAACCCAGCCGCTGGTGCAGGCATCTCTTGCAGCGGTGGCAACTGCTCAAATACCCGATCGATCGATTGAACCGCGACTTCGAGATTTTCCGGTGGTTCTAGTTCTGGAGCATCACCAGACAATGGCTCACACAACGGGAGACGCCGCGACGTAGTTTCAATGGTATGCGGATGCTCGGCTTCAACCTCTGCCAGCGTAGGTGAAACGGGTAAATCGTTTTGTGCCTCCTCTAGTCCTTCAGCTGCTGTGAGAGAATCATCCAACGATTCAGGAGCATGAGCAAAAATCTCCTCTAGCGTTGCATCCGCTCCCAAATCCCCCTCTATTAAGGTGTAGTCATCAATAGCTGGTTGCGATTGACATGGGGAGACGGGGAGACGGGGAGATGAGGAGATGGGGAGATTTTCATCCTGCGTTGCGAATGTCAGTTCAGGGGCATCTGATACTTCGGCAACTGTCGGGTTTTCCTGGGATGTCGTGGAGCTATCCTCAAGCCAAAGAATCGTTTCCTCTTGTACTTCGATGCCGCTAGGAATCTCAGCAATCGGTTGTGCGATCGCATCTGTACTCTCTGGAACTAGTGTCGCACGCACTTGTGCTAATGCTGATAACGCTGCCGACGGAGCGATCGCTAACGGGTTAGAGTTTTTACCAGCCAGTATCGCTTGCCGAGCGAGCTGAAAATCACTCAAGGCGAGTTGCGCGATAACTAAGGCGCGTTCGGGATGAGCGTCTAAGGCGGCTAAAGTAGTATGAGCGATCGCGCCAAATCCGGGTTGGTTCAGTAAGTCCGCAAACCCAGCAAACACCTCCGCTTGGGCGCGTAATTCTCCCGCCACCTCGCACTCTTGAGGATTCGCCACCACCTGGGAGAGGCGTTCTAACCCCTCGGCGACATCTACCTCAAAGATCGATACAGCCATATCGATGCCTAATTCCGAGGAACTGGGAATATAGCGATCGGCATCGAGTAGAGCGTCTCCCAATCTTTGCTCGATCTGGGCAAAGATGGGTTCTGCGATGGCTAAGGCTTGCTCCACGTCAATGTTACCGGTCTCGATTTGTTCGAGCAACGGCAGGCGCAGACAGTCATAAGCCTGCAACAGTTGGCTTTCTAAATCCGTGTCAATGTCGATCGTTTCGTTATAAAGTGCTTTGAAGATCGTTTCCAGTCGGTGAGCGATCGTTTTGATCGCGTCTAGCTCAACGCTGGCCGCTCCTCCCTTCAAAGAATGGGCAGCTCGCATGATGCCGTGGACTTTGGCCGTGTTGCGTTCCTGCCTCAAGGTGAGTAAACCCGCTTCGATCGCCTGCAACAGTTCGGGAGCCTCTTCGATGAAAAACTGATAGGCTTGGTCGCGGATATCGGGGTTGATGGTCATAATAGTTCGTAGTTAGTAGTTAGTGCTTAGGGGAGATTGGTGGTTGGTTATTGGTAGGCGTTCAGCGAGACAACCAACAACCAACAACTCACAACCAACAACTAATTGACTCGGAATTGACCCACATCCTCTTGCAGCGCTTGAGCCACTGCCAGCAGTTCCTTAAACGAGTTGGATACCTGGCTTGCTCCGGCTGAGGTATGAGATGCGATCGCGGCAACATCAGTCATCGTTTTGGTCACAGTCTCAGAAGCCTGGGATTGAATCACCGTCGCATGGGCGATTTCTTCAACCAGTTTGTTAATCTCGGTACTGGCGGCGGTAATCTTGTTCAAGCTTTGGCGAGTGGCATCCACGAGTTTCGTCCCTGTCACCACCTGCTCGGTACCAGCTTCCATCGCGGCGACGACTTCGTTGGTTTCCCCTTGAATCTCGGCGACGAGTTTTTCAATTTCCGTTGTCGCTTCTGCCGATTGCCGTGCTAGAGAACGCACTTCGTCCGCAACTACCGCGAACCCTCGTCCTTCTTCCCCTGCTCGTGCGGCTTCAATCGAAGCGTTCAGAGCTAGCAGGTTGGTTTGAGCGGCGAAGGTGCTAATCAGGTTAACGACGGTGGAAATCTTTTGCGACGATTCACCCAAGTGCTTGACTTTTTTGGCTGTTTCTGCTACTGTTTCGCGAATTGCGAGAATCCCGTCTACCGTTCGGTTCATGGCCGCATCCCCTTCTTGCACGGTCATCGCGGCTTGTTGTACGGCTGTTTCTGCTTTGTTGGCATTTTCTGCCACGATATGCACCATGTGAGCCATTTCTTGAGCTTGTTGCAGAGCTTGGGCAATTTGCTCGGCTTGGCGCAAGGCTTCTACCGATAGCTCTTGGACGGACACTTCGCTGGTACTGGTCGTTTGCGCCACTTGCAGGGCAGCTCGTTGCACTTCGGTAACAATTTTCCGCAAGCTTCCCACCATCGCATTGTAGGAGTCTGCGATCGTACCGATTTCATCCGCCGTCACTTTGGCACGAATGGTCAAGTCCCCTTTACTGATGGGGTCTACTTCCTGCAACAGCTCCAAGGCTCGTTTTTGCAAGCTTTCTTTCAATTGTTGCTGTTCGAGAGCGAGTTGTTCTTGTTCTTGAGCCAGTTTTTCCGTTTCTTCCAGCAGGATGACCCGGTCTAACGCCAATCCCATTTGTGCGGCTAACTGCTTGAGGAAGTTGGCTTCAGAGTCTTGCCATTCGTGGGGTTCGGCACAGTGGTGAGCGATTAACATCCCCATCGGCATCCCTTCATGGAAAATGGGCACTGCCAATTTAGACTTCACTTGCCACCGTTCCAATAACCGCAGGTGGTCGCCGTAAATCCCGGACTCATAGATGTTATGAATGGCAACGATAAAGTCTTCTGGGTTCGTAACATCTTGCACGTCAGAAACGAAGAACTCTTCAGCTTTGTTATTGAAGGCACGAGGAAAACCGGAGGCTACGGATTCTGCTGTAATGTAGCCGCCCCCGTCAGAATTGAATCGGTAGATGACAACTCGATCCACGTTGAGAATGTTGCGGGCTTCCTCAATTACATCCTCAAACAACTGTTCGAGGGCTTGAGAGTTTTCTGCGCGAGAACCCGTTACTTTGGCAACCAATACGGCTTGTTCCGCCGCAAATTCTTGTTCCTGCGCGAACACCTCTAGCTGGCCGGCCATCTCGTTGATGTTTGAGCCCAGAACGGCCAGTTCGTCTTCCCCTGGAATTTCTACGCGAGTATCCAGTTCTCCCTGACCGATTTTTTCCACTGCCTGCGTCGCATCCAAAATCGGACGCGTGGCTCGGCCCGCAATATAAGCCGCAATTGCACCCACCGCCAAAGTTGCCGCCGCCGTTCCCAAAAACACGGTCCAGAGTAATTGTCTCTCTGCGGCAAAGGCTTTCTCCGCAGACTGAGCCAGAATGAAAGACCAGTCAAGACCAAAATAGGGCCGGAGGCGATTGGCTCGCGAGTAGGTGATCAGCTCCTGTTCGGTGGTTTGCTCATCCTTTGCTGAACCGATAATACTCTTTGAGTCCAGCTTCTCTAGTTCTTCTTTCTTGACTTTGGTTAATAGGTTAGGAAATACTGCTTCGAGCTTTTTCCCAATGAGTGAGTCTTTGTCAGCTGTGGCAATTTTTCCAGATGCATCAATCAAATAAAATTTTTGCCCCCGCTGAGCGTTGACGTTAAACACTTCTTGCACCGACTTGAAGGGAAGGCGGGTGCGGAGGATAGCTACTGTTTGACCCGTGACATCATCCTTCACAGGAATGGAGATGAAGAAACTAAAAATCCCCGTGGCTTGGGCAATTCTAGGTTCGCTGATGAACAGGCGACCTGTTTTCATCGGTTGCTGGAAATAGTCCAAGTCTGATACATCCTCTATGATTTTCCCTTCGGATTTGAGGATCGCCTTACCGTTCAGATCGTATATCGCAATACTGTCGTAAACCTTGTAGATTTCCAGATAACGGTCGAGTACGGCCTCTTTTTCTTCTAGCTTGAGCGAGCTTGCCACCTTGGGGTTGGCGAGCATCGGGAGGTTGGCTAAGATTTGGATGTCTGCGGCTCGCTCTCTAACGAAGTAAAAGATTTTGTCTTTCAGGTCATCCATTGTGTTGCGATCGCTTTGAATCACCTGCTCCCTCACCTGATTGCTCACGGTAAAGTAGCTCATGGTACCAATTGCGATCGCGGGAATTGTCCCAATTGCGATCGCTACGATTGTAGTTTTGACCCGCAAACTCGAAGAGAACCACTGACTGAGCTTTCCTCGTCGCGGAGATTTGGAGGTGTGAGCATAGGGCAGCGTCACTTCAGGCTGGGGCAGTTGGATTGGCTTAATCTCTGGGGCAGACTGTACTCGATGCACAGAGTTAGAGGACAGATTGGTTGCAGACGTTAGCCCCTCAACTCGAACGCTCTGGGAGTTAGAGTAAGAACCGCGACCGTTGGAATTGTGGTGTGAGCGAGATTTGGGAGAAGTGTGAGTCATGATCGAACCTTTTGTATCAATTGGTGGTTGGTTGCGAGTTACTTAAGTCGGACTTACAACATGTCAGTGCCTGCAACTCTCTGTTGCCACCCCCTTACCGAGGAATGCCATTCACACAAGAACAAGGTAATGATGGTCAGATAGGACGATGGGGAAGTGTAGAATACACGTCCATTCGGAGAGCAAAGGCTATGAGGAGAAAGCCCTGATTGAGCAGTTGAATTGAGATGAACTCTGCAAAAGGAGTTTCGGTGTTGGATTCACCAGACTCTTGGATACAATCTCCCTGTCTAACTGAGGCGAGCGGAGATTGAGCGATTGGACTGCGAGGAAAACGTTTGCCGGAATTCGTTAAACTTTACTGTTTGGGCATTGCCGCAATAATGGCATTCCCATCTAGAAGGACTAACATTTCACCATTGGATTTCAACCAGTAGCCGCGTAAAAATGGCACGAGTTCCGGAGTTACGCTCGATGATGGCGGCGATTGAATCCAATCGGCATGGCACCATTCAATATCTTCTACCCGGTT
>DATNPC010000713.1:0-18438 GCA_036703375.1 Allocoleopsis sp. | reverse complement strand
TCTAGTTTTTCAAGGGGTTGTACGTCTGCCGTCGCTGGTACGAAGAGGGTTAAGCCACCCGGAATGCATTCAATATCCACGGGTTCGGTACCCAAAATTTCCCCATCTACAACGACTTTTTGCGGTGGATTGGTGGTGACTTTAATCCGCCTTGCTCGGAGATAGCCGATATCATCCCGTTCGGCCGCATCACCACGAATCGCCGTTTGTAGTAGATGATAAGCGGATGCGATCGCGCCTGCTCGACTTTGGGGGGCGACTACGGTTAAATCGAGCAGTCCATCATCACAAATAATACCTGCTGGCCCTTGAGCAAGAACCGATGTTGGCGGTGCTGCATTGGCTATCGTGACAGCCGCAGCGGTAACGCTGACTACTTTTTCATCTGTCTCAATCGTGGCTTCAAACGTCTCGAACTCCCGCAATTGTTGTACCCCAGCGAGAATATAAGCTAACATGCCAAAACGGTTTTTGGTCTCGCGATCGGCTTTTTCCACTAATTCTGCTTCAAAGCCAATACCTGCGAGCAAAACCATGGACTTCCCGTTACAGCGTGCCGCATCAACCGCTTTAGTGGTGCCAGCCAAAATGGTCTGACAAGCGGCTTCAATCGTATCAGGAATTCCCAATGCGGAGGCAAATGCGTTAGCCGTACCCCGTGAAATTATCCCCAGAGGAATATTGGTTCCCACTACCGCTTCCGCTGCGGCAGAAAGCGTCCCATCACCGCCAGAGGCGATAATAATTTGGGCTCCCCGTTCAACCGCCTCACACGCGAGTCGATCCGCGTGCACATCGGGTGTAGTCATTCGGATATCCAGATCGATTTCTGCCTCTAATCGGGTTCTAATTTCTAACAAATCTTGCTCGGCGTCACTTTGACCGGCAACAGGATTAAAAATAAGGCAGGCGGAACGCTGATTAGTCATGGGTTAGTTGTCCGTTATCGCGGGTTATCTGGGACGCTGCCGATTTAGAGACAAGCCCAATCGAGACGCTGGAGCGATCGAGGACACCCTTGAGCGCACAGCATCGTGAAGCTACTCTGCATCTAATCTGCACAATGTAAACTGGGGTGTTTGTTAGTGGTTAGTCGTCAGCGGTCAGTCGCAACGGACAACGAACGACTGAAAAACAAACGCGAGAGTCAGTATGCAATGTGTTTTAGGCATGTGAGCTTATCTTCAATTGTTCCGAAATCCTGCTAGGTTTGTCCTACCTCTTAAGAAGGGATATAGACTACTCTTCAACCTGACTAACGCGGCGTATATTCAGCACATCGCTCATTTTTTTGATTTGGCAGAAGCTACCTTCGAGTTGTTTGTGGTCGCGAATATCGATGCACAAATTAATAATGGCCGGTTTACCTTCTTGAGTTCGGACTTGGGCATTGCGAACGTTGATATTTTGGTCGCTCAAGCGAGACAAGATGTCTTTGAACACACCCACCCGGTCGATGACTTCTAGTTGCACGTTGACGGGGTACGTTTGAGGACGCCCGTTGAGAATATCTGTGGGATTCCAGCTAACGGGAATTACCCGTTCTCCTGGCACTTTCTCGACATTGACGCAGCCTTGTCGGTGAATCGAAATTCCGTGCGTGCGCGTCACCACACCAATAATTGGTTCCCCAGGAACGGGATTACAGCATCCAGCAAGGTGATGGAGTAACCCTTCGACACCCGCAATCGGACCGCCTTTGCCATTACTCGGTACGGTGAGTTTAGCGATGGGTGTTGGCTGAAGCACGGCAGGTGTCTGTTCGGCTTCAATCGGTTGCTGGGCTTTGACCGCGTCTCTTAGCCGATTCACGACTAAGTTGAGCGTGAGTTCGCCATAACCGAGGGCAGCGAGTAAATCTTCCACGCTATGGTAATTACAGCGCTCGGCAACGACCTGCATGGGTTCGGATTTGAGTAACGCTTCAAAGCCTTTTTTACCCAGTTCCTTTTCCAGCAGTTCCCGACCCCGCGCGACGTTTTCATCGCGATGCGATCGCTTGTACCATTGCCGAATCCGATTGCGGGCACTCGGTGTCACGGCAAAGTTGAGCCAGTCCAGGCTGGGATGGCTGTTTTTCTGCGTGATAATTTCTACAATATCCCCATTCTTCAACGGAGTACCCAACACGCTCCACTGTCCGTTGATTCGCACGCCTGCACAGTGATTGCCCACTTCCGTGTGAATGCGATAGGCAAAATCGACAGCCGTTGCGCCCCGACTTAATGACACAACATCTCCCGTGGGCGTAAACACATAGACATCGTCGGCAAACAAATTGTCTTTGACCGTGTCCATGTATTCCTGAGCATCTTTCAGGTCGCTCTGCCATTCCAGCAACTGCCTCAGCCAAGTGAACTTTTCATCTTCTGCTGAAATTCGGACTATATTCGATCCCCCAGTTTCCTTATACTTCCAGTGTGCGGCAATCCCATATTCGGCAATATGATGCATTTCTAAAGTCCGGATTTGCACTTCAATCGGGCGACCGGATGGACCAATCACCCCTGTATGCAGCGACTGATAGCGATTCGGCTTGGGCAATCCGATGTAATCTTTAAACCGACCTGGAATCGGGCGAAAGGCATCGTGCACCACGGCCAAGGCTCGGTAGCACTCTTCATTGGTTTTGACGATTAACCGCATGGCAGCTAAATCGTAGATTTCATGAAATCCTTTTTGCTGCCGCTGCATTTTCTGATAAATCCCATACAAGTGCTTGGGACGACTGCTGAGGTCGAGGCAGTGAACGCCCACCTGCTGAAGGCGCTTCTTAAGAATTTCTGTAACTTGAGCTAATCGATCTTCTCGATCTTTGCGTCGTTCGGCCACTAGCGCTTGCGTTTGCCGGAACGCCTCCGGTTCGATATACTTAAATGCCAAATCTTCGAGTTCCCACTTCAATCGCCCGATCCCCAAGCGATTGGCGAGTGGTGCAAAGATGTCTCGCGTTTCTTGGGCAATCCGGCGCTGTTTTTCTGGCGGCAAGTGCTCTAGCGTCCGCATATTGTGCAATCGGTCTGCCAGCTTGACCACAATCACCCGGATATCTGCCGCCATGGCTAAGAACATGCGTCGGAAGTTTTCGGCTTGGCGTTCGGTTTTACTAGAAAAGTTAAACTTAGACAGCTTGGTCACGCCTTCGACTAACTGACGTACCTCGATCCCAAACCGAGACTCGATTTCGTCTGGCGTGACATCTGTATCCTCAACGACATCGTGCAGAAATCCCGCTGCAATCATCGTACTGTTGCCGCCCAAATCCCTCAACAAACCCGCAACAGCAATTGGATGTGCAATGTAAGGTTCGCCTGATGCCCGATACTGACCTTCATGCAGTCGGTAAGCAAATTCAAATGCTCGACAGATTAAACCAGCCTCATCCGGTACGGGTTCGTTCGCCGTTGATGAGGCAACCCTGAGACAGTCTTGTAACCAATCCGGAATTTCTACTTCAAAGGTAAAATCGACGGTTGCAGCTAATGCGTTCATAGGTTTTCGCTTAACGAGTAAAAAATAGATCTGAGAGTGTACCAGAACTGACGTGTGTCGGAGTTGTTACAAGTGAGAATGAGTTGCTCTAGACCCGTCCAAAACATTCGGGCTGTGCTTGTGGGTTAATGAAATGTTAGCGACCTTTCTAAGCGTCTGCTTGCACCCCTTACGAGAAAAGACGGCAAGCGCAATCGCGAGAGTATATAAGCCGTGGGCTTGAGAAGCTTTTCAGCTCCTCGCCCTTGGTTAAGGAAAGTTAGGAAAATTTTGCTTTAAGACTTAAACCTTAAAGCATTAATTTTTCCGGTTGGTCGATCGCCTTTATTGGAAGGACAAAATTCTTTACATTAATTCTAGTCCAATCAGAGGCACAATGTTACACCCATCACAGCGTCAACGCTACCAAGAATTTCAACACGCCCTAGAACAACTCCACGAAAGTGCGATTGCTCAAAATTTGGAGTTGGACAGACTCCAAGAGCACCATCAAAACGTCCAACAGCTATTTCAAGACCAAATCGCCAGCCTGAAGGCTGATGATGTTGCACCGGATTATGCATCTCGATGGCAGTCTTTGCAGACTGAAATCTACAAACAGATCCGGTTGCTCCAAACCGATTTGATGATGTTCAAGGCATCGCGGAGTGCTGCCACGTCAGGTTCTCGCCTAGCCAGCGTCAAGAATCGCATCAACACCCTGATCGGGTATTGCCAAGCCATATTACAGTAGTCCGGTAGCTGCTCCCCCAGTCTGAGGGAAATTGTTGCTATTTTAATCGAAAAGGGATGGGCACGCTTCCAGCATTCCTGTAGATTGAATAGGAAAATGGACTTTTTGAGGAAGCAAAATCCGTGCAGTGTCCGAAATGTAAGAATGTTACCCTACTAGACGGCATTCTCGATGAAAAGTTCGCCGTGAAGTATTGCCAATCTTGCAAAGGGACATGGATTCCCGCAAGCGAGTATGAGGCATGGCAAACGACTCAACCCTACAGCTATGTGTCCCCAGACTTGCTCTCGGGAACGCTCGATGTCGATTATGTTCAGTCTCCCTTTGATACGAAAGCGGCCTTATGCCCGGAGTGCAATCGCTATCTCTCTCGTGCCAAAGTCAATCTGAAGACACCGTTTTATGTAGAGCGCTGTACTCACTGCCGGGGGATTTGGTGCGATTACGGGGAATGGGAGATTTTGTCACAGCTCGGACTGCACACTACAATCGAGCAGCTCTTTACCAATGAATGGCAATCACGGGTACGCGAGCGGCAATTCTTTGACAAGGAGCGCCAAGCTACCATTGACAAACTAGGCCCTGAACTGGCCGAGCAAGTGTTTGAACTGGCAGAAGCATTGGAAAAACATCCCAATGGCGACTTTGGTGTCGCCTACTTGATGCGACGAGTCGCCAGTCATATCCAACCGCAAAGCAGAATACATCAGGAGTAGGAGTTGTTGGTTATTGGTTGTCGGCGATGAGATGGCGGACAACCAACAAACAACAAACAACAAAGGACTAAATAAATGAGTGAAGCTCTGTTTTGTGTCGAGAATTTGCGGGTTGCCTATCCCAACAGTCGCTCAACCAGCCCGTCTTACTGGGCAGTGGATGATGTCTCGTTTACCCTCAAGGGTGGAGAGCGGCTGGGATTGGTGGGGGAGTCCGGCTGCGGGAAGTCAACGCTAGGACGCGCTGCCATGCGATTGTTACCGACATCCACCAAAATTGAAGGCCGAGTCACGTTTGCAGGGAAATCGGTTTTCGATCTAACTCCTAAACAGTTGCGCCAGTTTCGAGGGGAAGCAGTGGCGCTGGTGTTTCAAGATCCCATGACACGCCTTGACCCGTTAATGACGATTGGGGAGCATTGCGTGGAAACCTTAAGAGCGCATCAACCCCAGTTATCGCGACGCCAATGCAAAGAAAAGGCGCTAGAGACGCTGGATGCGGTGAAGATTCCATCTAATCGTTGGTCGCAGTATCCTCATGAGTTTAGTGGAGGAATGCGGCAACGAGTCGCGATCGCACTTGCCTTATTACTCAATCCTAAGCTGATTGTTGCCGATGAACCGACAACAAGTTTGGATGTTACGGTTGCCGCACAAATCTTGAAGGAACTCACGCGACTGTGTCGAGAACGCGAGATGGCACTGTTGCTAATTTCTCACGACTTGGCAATGGTGGGAGAATATTGCGACGCAATAGCTGTGATGTACAACGGCAAGATGGTGGAAACGGGGGCAGCACGGACAATTCTGCGGCATCCCGAACACGAGTATACGCGATCGCTCCTACAAGCGGCGTTGCATATTCAAGCCGTGGGTGAAGAAGACGCGGGGACAGGGGAACGCAAAGACACGGGGAATGCTCTCGCTCATTCCACTCCCTTGCTCAGAGTGAAAAACTTAAAGCAGTATTACACGCTAGAAAGCAATCTATTTGAAAAACTACTGTCTAAAGAAAACCGCGCCATTAAAGCCGTCGATGATGTCAGCTTCGAGCTTTATCCCGGTGAAATTTTAGGACTGGTTGGGGAATCGGGTTGTGGCAAGAGTACGCTTTCCCGCACGATTTTGCAGCTGATTCGTCCCACTTCTGGCATTGTAGAGTTTCAAGGGACAAATTTAAGCCAACTCGATCGCCAATCGCTGCGGGCTGTTCGTCGCCAAATCCAAATGGTATTTCAAGACCCCCATGCTTGTCTCAATCCTCTCATGACGGTGGGACAAAGTATTGCCGATCCCTTGTTTATTCACAAACTCGCAAACCCCGTTGAAGCCAAAAACCGGGTGATAAAAATGCTGGAACGGGTAGGGTTGACCCCAGTCGATGATTACTACAACCGCTATCCTGCCGATTTATCGGGAGGACAACAACAACGAGTCGCGATAGCGCGGGCTTTGATTACCCACCCCAGCTTAGTCATTTGCGACGAACCCGTGAGTATGTTAGATGCGAGCGTCCAGTCGCAGGTACTGGATTTGATGCTGGAGTTGAAACAAGAATTTAACCTCACCTACCTATTTATTACACACGATTTGTGGTTAGCGAGGTTTTTATGCGATCGCATTGCAGTGATGAATCAGGGTCAAATTGTTGAAATTGGTCCCACCCAAAAACTGTTCACCAATCCCCAGCATCCCTATACCCAGACTCTACTACAAGCGGCTCCTCTTTTATCAGCACAACACTAATCTAGCGATTGAAGCGAGGTTCCCTTGTACGCCTGTGGTAGCGTGATGGAATCGCACGAGTTGGAGTGTCTCCTGTTATGCTGCGCCCACCCAAAAAAGGATGGAACCCCTCATACTGGGCTAGCTGGAAGCCGTTCGGGATTGGCGAACAATACCCGAACAATTACTGGGAAGTGTTTAGAGCAGCCTGGATGAGTCGCGACCAACTGCCCTATGCTTGGGACATCTTAAATAAAGGTGTGTGCGACGGTTGTGCTTTAGGCACAACCGGGATGAAAGACTGGACGCTGGATGGCATCCATGTTTGCAATGTCCGCTTGCGATTGTTGCGGATGAATACGATGCCAGCGTTTGACCCAAGCCTACTCGAGGATGTGTCTCAACTCAAGGGGAACAGTAGTGCTGAGTTGCGGGATAGGGGACGACTGCCTTACCCCATGCTGCGCCAACGTGGGGAGAAAGGGTTTCATCGAGTGAGCTGGGATGAGGCAATGAATGCGATCGCTTCTCGTATCCGTGCCACGACACCCGATCGCCTCAGCTTTTACATTACCAGTCGAGGTACGGTTAACGAAACCTACTATGCTGCCCAAAAAGCAGTACGGGCGATGGGTACCAATAACATCGACAATGCCGCCCGCATTTGCCACTCTCCCAGTACCGCCGGACTGAAAGCATCCTTAGGTGCAGCGGCAACCACCTGCTCTTACAAGGACTGGATTGGCACGGACTTGTTAGTTTTCATTGGCTCGAATGTCGCGAACAATCAGCCAGTTACCGTGAAGTACCTGCACTGGGCGAAAAAAGCTGGCACCCGGATAGTGGTGATTAATACTTACCGAGAGCCAGGGATGGAGCGCTACTGGGTGCCTTCGATTGTCGAAAGTGCGTTGTTTGGGACGAAGTTTGCCGAAGATTTCTTTTTGGTGAACATGGGCGGGGATATTGCCTTTTTGAATGGTACTCTCAAGCATGCGATCGCAAATGGCTGGATAGATCGATCGTTCATTGACCGCTATACGACTGGTTTCGCAGAACTCAAAGCCTCCCTTGATGCCCAATCGTGGGACGAACTAGAGCAGAATTCCGGGGCAACTCGCGACGAGATGTATGCCTTTGCCCAGATGGTAGGAGAAGCCGAGAAGGCCGTGTTTGTCTGGAGCATGGGGATTACTCAGCACGAGTGCGGCGAAGACAACGTGCGAGCGATTATTAACTTAGCCTTGACGAAGGGATTTGTGGGCAGAGAAGGCTGCGGGTTAATGCCAATTCGGGGACACTCAGGCGTGCAAGGGGGCGCAGAGATGGGATGTTATGCCACAGTTTTTCCGGGTGGTAAGTCCATTACCCTGGAAAATGCGGCAAAACTCAGCGAACAATGGGGCTTTGAGGTTCCCACGACTCAGGGGTTAACGGCAGCAGAAATGATTAATGCCGCCCATGAGGGACAACTCGATGTGTTGTTTTCGGTAGGAGGCAACTTCCTGGAAGTTCTCCCCGAACCGGATTATGTCGAGGAGGCGTTGCAGCGAGTGCCTCTGCGGGTTCATATGGATATTATCTGTTCGAGTCAGATGCTCGTTGAGCCTGCGGATACTGTCGTGCTGCTACCGGCAACTACTCGCTACGAAGTGCCTGGGGGAGTGACGGAAACCAGTACGGAACGGCGAGTCATTTTCAGTCCAGAAATTCCCGGCCCTCGAATTGGTGAGGCGCGTCCAGAATGGGAAGTCTTTATGGAACTCGCCCAGCGAGTGAAACCCGAGCTAGCAAATAAGTTACAGTTTGATGGGACGCCAGCGATTCGCCAAGAAATTGCGATCGCAAATCCTCAATATGCCGGGATTCAACACTTAAAGGAAGCGGGAGATCAGTTTCAATATGGGGGTTCCCATCTGTGTTTTGGCTGGAACTTCCCAACCCCAGATGGCAAGGCTCACTTTGCCGCCCTATCCCCACCCCAGAAGGAATTACCACCAGGGTGTTTCTGGGTGGCAACGCGCCGAGGTAAACAGTTTAATAGCATGGTACAAGAGCGCAAGGATGCCATTACCGGAGCAGTGCGCGAGGCGGTGCTGATGAGTCGGGTAGACGCTCAAAAGCTGGGACTCCAGGATGGAGATGCCGTAATGCTTAAGAACCAACTGGGCGAGTTGAAGGGACGAGTTTACATCGCACCGATTAAACCTAGAAATTTACAGGTGCATTGGCCTGAGGGGAATGTCTTGTTAGATAAGAGTAAGCGATCGCGTGAAGGAGTGCCAGACTACAACGCGCTAGTACGCTTGGAAAAACTGAACGTTTAGGTATAGATGAGTATTAATCCGATGAATACAGGGAGTAAACCATGTTGACTAAAGATGCTCGCTCCTCTGATTTAAGCAACAGGCGTGCCATTGTCATTGGTGGGAGTATCGCTGGACTCCTAGCGGCGCGGGTGCTGACGGACTACTTCGATCGCGTAACGATCGTAGAACGCGATCGCTTTCCCGACAACCCTGCACCCCGTCCAGGAGTTCCCCAATCCTATCAGCTCCACGCACTCCTCACTCGCGGACAACGGATTCTGGAGCAGCTCTTTCCCGGATTGAAGGAGGAACTCGTTGACAATAAAGCCCCATTGCTCGATTGGACAGCAGATTGCCCGTTATTCCTGTTGGGCAAATGGGTAGTCCGGTTTCCCTCTGGCATCACTGCCAATGGTTGCACCCGGACTCTACTCGAAACCATCATTCGTCGGCGTCTAGCCTCTTACAGGGCAGTGGAATTTTTAGAGGCTACTCAGGTTACAGGATTGTTGGCAAATCTTGACAACACAGTAGTTACAGGTGTTCGAGTCAAGGATGAAAACGGAACAGAAGCAGAACTACCCGCACACTTAGTCGTGGATGCCAGCGGACGCAATTCTAAAGCACCGAAGTGGTTGCAGAGTATCGGTTATGAGATGCCCCAGGAAACAGTTGTCAACTCGTTCTTGGGCTATGCTAGTCGCCTCTATGAATCTCTTGGTAATAGCACCTCAGATTACAAAGCATTGTACCTGATGCCAAAGGCTCCGGATTGTCCTCGGGGAGGTGTACTGTATCAAGTTGAAGACGGTCGTTGGATGGTCAGCTTGATTGGTGTAGGTCGAGACTTTCCTCCTACCGATGAAGCGGGCTTTTTCACATTTGCTCAGAGCTTATCCAGTCCAGAGATTTATCAAGCGATTAAAGAGGGTAAATCGGTTTCCCCTATCTACGGCTATCGCAGAACTGAAAACTGCTGGCGTCACTATGAACGATTGTCTCGCTTTCCAGAGAATTTGATTATCAGTGGAGATGCCGTGTGTGCGTTCAATCCCGTTTATGGACAGGGGATGACTGTCGCTGCCTTGGGGGCCTTAACCCTAGACGAATGCCTCAAGCAACAAACTCGGCTCAATGTCGATTTAGATCTAACGGGTTTAGCTCAACGCTTTCAACAACAGTTAGCCAACGTTAACCAAGTTCCTTGGGTCATGGCAACCGGCGACGATTTTCGCTGGCCAACTACTCAAGGAAAGCATCCAGGCTTCATCACCCGATTGATGCATTGGTACCTCGATCGCGTTATGCAGGCGGCTAGCGATAACACCGAAGTATACAGGGTTTTCGTTGAAGTCGTACATCTGCTCAAGCCACCTACAGCGTTTTTCCAGCCTAGTATCGTGTGGTCAGTCCTCAAGTCGGCAATGAATGAACCGATTTGATAGTGCGGTAGTTCACGTCAAGACGATTAAACGAGTACTCATCGCCGTGGAACTTACCATCAAGGAATATACGTCCCAATAACAGTAATACACCGCTACCTATCTGTGCTGATACAAAAGCGCAGCACGGGAGTAATTGACTAGTCCTATGAAACACTCGCCTCACACGACTTCTCAGTCGCGACAAATTTTCGCGGCTCTAGTTCTAGCCAGTATTTTGTCCTTGGGTGCTGGTACTACTTTTGTCAATGCCGCTACTACCGATAGTGCAGGCAGTTCCCAAGCCGTGTCCAACCTCAAGCAGACGCGTACCGATGGTGTACCCCGTTCGGTACTCATTGCCATTCGCCGTGATATCCTGCAACGGACCAAAACTCCTCCCGGTCAATTGAGACTGGTGAGTCTCACTCAAGAAACCTGGCGTGATAGCTGTCTCGGTCTTGGTCAAGCGAATGAATCCTGCGCTCAAATCCTGATTGAGAACGGCTGGCGCGTTGTCATGACGGATGGCCGCCAAACTTGGAGTTACCGTAGCGATGCTACGGGACGCACCGTGCGCTTAGAAGACAAAGAAAGACCTTCTAGTAATAAATTACCTCAATCCGTTGCTGATGCAGTTTTATCCCAGGCATCTCAACTATTAAGTGTATCGGTGTCTCAACTGCGGATTACACAATCCGAACAACAGACTTGGACTAATGGCTGTCTCGATCTTCAGCGCCCCAACGAACGATGTATTGGTTCTCCTACGCCAGGTTGGCGGGTTGTAGTGGAGAGCAAGCAACAACGCTTGGTCTATCATACCGATCGCGAGGGTTCCCGTATCAGGCTGAATGAAGAAGCCAGCCGGATTAGTAATACCAACTTGCCTCAATCTGTCACCGATGCGGTGTTGCGGGCAGCATCTGGGCGCACGGGGCTAAAAACCTCTGAACTCCGCATCGTTAAATATACACAGGTTCAAGGAAGTAGCAGTTGTTTGGGGCTGCCTCCCCGTCCTGGCGAAGGTTGCACTAAGGATTTAGTGCCGCTTTGGCAAGTCACCGTCGAAGGTGGGCAACAGCGCTTGGTTTATCACACCAATCTCAACGGTTCTCAGATTCGCCTGAATGAAGCGGCTAGTAGCATCGGTAGTACCAAGTTTCCCGATGCCGTGGGTAAGGCAGTATTAAAGGAAGCCTCTCAACGCACGGGACTCTCAACCTCCGAGTTAAGGATTGCCGAAACCACCAAAAAAGAGTGGTCGGATGGCTGTTTGGGATTGGGCAGCAGCGATGAATTTTGCACGCAAGCGATTGTACCCGGTTGGCAAGTCACGGTCACGGGTGAGCGACGAGACTTAGTTTATCGCACGAATGAATCCGGTTCTCAAGTCAGACTGGACACTGTTGCCACGTATGGAGGCAACGGTGCTGTGCCGATTCCCAAGAGCGAATTACCCCCACCTCTACCCAAAAATACCGTGTTTCGCGCGATCGCGAGTGGAGGTTTTGCCGGTCGCACCGTTGAAACTCGCCTCCTCGATGATGGACAAATCGTTCGCTCACAGGTGATGCCCAATGGCACGACGGCAACTCCCACCTCAGTCACTCGAATTTCTCGTCAAGAGATGCAACGGTTTGAGCAACTTCTGGAACGCACGGACTTTTCTCAATTCGATCGGTTGAGTTTCCCACCGGCTAAAGGTGCCGCTGACTATATTACCGTGACCATGACCAGCGCTTCGGGTACAACTATGCGTTATGCCGATATGATGGAAAATCAACTTCCTGCCCCCTTGCAAACCGTGATTCGAGCTTGGGAGCGAATGTCCAGCAGCAATTAGTCCGAGAGAGTTCCAGACATAGCCTTTCTTGATTGGATGCAGTACATCAGTAGGGGCGCAAAGTAAAAGCGCCCCGCTTTGCTGCTGCGTGTCGTGCCGCAAGAGCTAATGCACTCTGCTACGCTAATGCTCATGTCCTCCTGCACTACCCCCGCGAAAATCGCCAAGCTTGTGGAAACTTGAGAAGCCTAACTTCTGCCCAAAGTAACGTTTTGTTGCGGATGCATAAAGGAACTTGGGTTTGACTTGAGAGATTAATGAATAATGAACCCACAGTTTTTTTGCAAGGGAGTGCTACCGATGCTGGTCAAACTTCTTCTCAACCAAAGTACAAAGAGCAATGGAGCGATACTGATTAAGTGGCTCGTCCTTGGTGGTTTGAGTAGCTTGGCGGCTAGCATCGCCTCTTCTTCTGCCTACAGTCAGCAATCTCTACCTGGGCAGCTTGAAGCTCGCAAATATATCGGTATCATCAACTATGCCCAGGCAAAGTACTACCAAACGAATCATAATTTTGCCTATCAATTAGGGCAGCTCAATACTGGAATTCCTGCACAAACTAATTACTACAGTTACTCTATTTCTTCAAGCAAGAGTCCTTTGGTTACTGAGCAGGCAATTCCTTTAGGCAACCGACACGATCTTAAGGCTGTAATTGGCGGGGTAGCTGTTTTCACCAATGCAGTAGGTAATGAAACCCTCATTACTAAGAGATGTCTGGCTACTCTCCCTCCAGCACAAGGAGGCCCAAAAGGTGTTGAAAACATGGTTCTGAGCTATCCAGCAGCTGCATTAAGCTGTCCTAACGGCTATCAAGAACTTAAAGGCGCTCAGTAATCACGCTTTTTGACTATGTGAGAAGTATCAACCGAATGAGCAGGCCACAATCGGTTAGAGCGTGCGGAGAGTCAAGCTGTCAAAAGTCGGCTAACCCGTCTACCCTTAATTACAGGTGAATGTTTAGAAAAAATTGACATATGTTTGATGCATTAGCCGAGCGGTTAGAGGACGCCTGGAAGAAACTACGGGGCCAAGACAAAATTTCTCAGTCCAATATTCAAGATGCCCTCAAGGAAGTGCGTCGCGCTCTCTTATCGGCAGATGTTAACCTGCAAGTCGTTAAAGATTTTGTTTCTGAGATAGAAACCAAGGCACAAGGTGCTGAGGTTATCTCTGGTGTCCGTCCCGACCAACAGTTCATCAAAATTGTTTACGACGAACTGGTGAAGGTGATGGGGGAAACCAACGTCCCCCTGGCTCAAGCCGATACGGCACCCACGATTGTGTTGATGGCAGGCTTGCAGGGTACAGGTAAAACCACTGCCACAGCTAAGCTGGCGTTGCATCTACTCAAGCAAAATCGTAACTGCCTTTTAGTCGCCACAGACGTTTATCGACCTGCGGCAATCGATCAATTAGTCACGCTAGGTCAGCAAATCAACGTTCCCGTGTTTGAACTCGGCACGGATACCGACCCCGTTGAGATTGCACGTCAAGGTGTGGCACGAGCCAGGGAAACGGGAGTCGATACTGTAATTATCGACACGGCGGGACGCTTGCAAATCGACCAGAGTATGATGGCGGAACTCGCCCGCATCAAGGAAATCGTCCAACCTCACGAAACTCTGCTGGTTGTGGACGCGATGACGGGTCAAGAAGCGGCGAATTTAACCCGCACATTCCACGACCAAATTGGAATTACTGGGGCAATCCTCACCAAACTCGATGGAGACACTCGTGGTGGTGCGGCTCTCTCGGTTCGGCGAGTGTCTGGTCAACCGATTAAATTTGTTGGTGTTGGGGAAAAGGTAGAAGCGCTACAACCGTTTTACCCGGAGCGCATGGCTTCGCGAATTCTCGGTATGGGCGATGTTCTCACGTTAGTGGAGAAAGCCCAAGAAGAGATTGACCTCGCCGACGCCGAGAAGATGCAGGAGAAAATGCTGACGGCGAAGTTTGACTTCAGCGATTTCCTCAAACAAATGCGGCTTTTGAAGAATATGGGTTCTCTCGGCGGTTTGATGAAACTGATTCCGGGGATGGGCAAGCTGAGTGCCGACCAACTGCAACAAGGGGAAACTAAGCTGAAGCAATCTGAAGCGATGATTAACTCCATGACCGTGGAAGAGCGCCGCAACCCCGACATACTTGCTAGTTCTCCCTCGCGTCGCCGCCGAATTGCTCGTGGTTCGGGTTATCACGAGAGAGATGTCGCTAATCTCGTGAGTGAATTTACGAAAATGCGATCGCTTATGCAGCAGATGGGTCAAGGTCAGATGCCTGCTTTCCCTGGTATGGGTGGAATGATGGGTGGCATGGGTGGCAATCGTCCCTCAACGCCCGGTTGGCGAGGCTACAGTGGAGCGACCGCTCAAAAGAAGAAGAAAAAGGAAAAGAAGAAGAAAGGATTTGGTCAGCTTTAATTTGTTGTTAGTTGTTAGTTGTTAGTTGTTTGTGGTCAAGAAGCTTAGGACTTAAACAAAGCCTGTATTTGTAGGGTGTGTTAGCGTAGCGTAACGCACTACAATCGCTATAGATGCTATGGCTGCGTCAGTCCTCAGCTAATCGCTTCTTAACTACTAACAACTGACCACTGACCACTGACTGCGAACAAATAGCTTAAGATCAAACAGGTGAACTATTCCTAAGCAAGTATGGTCAAACTGAGGTTAAAACGATACGGCAAGAAGCGCGAAGCCAGCTACCGAATTGTGGCAGTAAACAGTACGTCTCGGCGGGATGGGCGTCCTTTGGAAGAATTGGGCTTCTACAATCCCAGAACCGATGAAACAAACCTGAACGTCCCAGCAATTGTGAAGCGCCTGCAAGAGGGAGCGCAGCCCACTGAAACAGTGCGCAGCATTCTTCGTAAAGCCAATGTTCTCGAACAAGCCCGTGCCTGAGACACGCCTGTCCTCCAGTCAAAATGTTGGTCCAGATTATGTCGGTCTCGTGCGATTTTTGATCGAGCCGTTTTTAGAGATACCGGAGCGCTTGAGCATAGACTGCGAGAAGTCGCACGCCAACCAACGGGTCTGGATTCGACTGGCGTTTGAAGGGGCGGATAAGGGTCGAGTGTTTGGTCGAGGTGGTCGCAATATTCAGGCGATTCGCACTGTCATTCAAGCAGTTGCTCAGGCAGCAGGTCAATTTGCCCATCTGGATATTTACGAAAGTCCTAATGGAACCACCCGGAAAGAGAGTAGCCCCAGCAGTAGAACTGCCCCAAAACGAGGTTCACCTCGCCGGTCATCATCCCCTAAACCGACCTCCAAATTCCGTCCTGACTAGTACGCCAACTAGAGTACTGATTCACTGATAAATACCTAACCCATTAACCCCCCTTTCCACCTCTCGCGTTCTCCCCAACGTTGGGGAGATGGCAGAGGACGAAGTCTTTACTTCAAGGGAAGGGAGCGGAATAATTTCCCTCCCCGCCTGGGCGAGGACATCGGGGAAGGGTTGTTCTAGGATAAGGTACCTTGATGTGCCAATTGGCTTGGATGGGTGGGGTTCGTTGTTAACCTGACGCCTGAATGATGAAATCGCTCGCGATTAGTCAGGCGTCTTTTTTCTTCAATGGAGTTATATTTTAAAAGCCAGAGCTGGCATGAGTGAAGTATCAAAAACAATCGATTTGCTGAGCCCAAGCAGCGCTATAGCGCTAGTAGGTCAACGGGAAGAGAATATTAAACTCCTCGCGCAGCATACAGGAGCAAGCTTGGTGCTGCGGGGGCAAGAACTGATCATTTCTGGCACAGAAACACAAGTCGAACGTGTTTTATCATTAGTGCGATCGCTCAAAACCTTTTGGAAGGATGGTAAGACGGTTACAGGTGTAGATATCCAAACCGCTATCCACGCCCAAGATACCCATCGCCATGAGGAATTACAAGATTTACAGCAAGATATTCTTGCACGCACGCGACGGGGAGAAACGATCCGCGCCAAAACGTTTCGGCAACGGGAGTATGTCAAATCGATACTGACTCACGATCTTACCTTTTGCATCGGACCAGCCGGTACAGGTAAAACCTTCCTAGCCGTTGTTTTAGCGGCTCAAGCACTGCTCGACAATCAGTACGAGCGCCTGATTTTAACGCGGCCTGCCGTGGAAGCGGGCGAAAAATTGGGCTTTTTGCCAGGGGATTTGCAGCAGAAAATCAATCCCTACTTGCGTCCTCTCTACGATGCTCTCCACGAACTGATTGACCCGGAAAAAATTCCGAGCTTAATGGAGCGAGGGGTGATTGAAGTGGCCCCATTAGCGTACATGCGGGGTCGCACCCTTAGCAATGCCTTTGTGATTGTCGATGAGGGTCAAAACACGACACCAGCACAGATGAAAATGGTGTTGACGCGCCTTGGTTCGCGATCGCGTATGGTGGTTACGGGCGACATCACTCAAACGGATTTGCCACCCACTCAACCTTCGGGATTGGCGGTTGCCCAACGAATTTTGCGATCGGTTGAAGGGATTGCCTTCTGCGAACTATCCACCAAAGATGTTGTCCGCAATCCCTTAGTTCAGCGAATTGTTGCAGCTTACGACCAATACGAACAACCCAGAGAGTAGGTGGCGCAGTAATTATGAATTATGAAATTAAGAGGTAATTGCCATTCAATCGGGATAAGAAGTCCTCACTGAAAATACAGTGGTTTACATTTAATGGGAATCACAATCTCTCTCTCAATGCCTGAATGCTTAATTCATAATTCAGCATTCATAATTCACAATTTAACGAGGATCGCCAATCAGCGTAAAGGCTGCCCAGTAATAGGGATGGGATAGACTCACATTGCCGGACGCGGATAATCCTGGGGGCAAGGAGATACTCTTACCGGAATAATACAACTGATTATTCTCGACACGGACTTTGCCTTTAATCATTGCTAGTTGGGCCTGTCGTAGTGCCTCGCTCTTGATTGGAACCTGCCTCAACTGACGGTAAAACTCGGTTGTGAGTCCTAGCGCGCCGCGATCGCTAACGTACCATAGCGTTGCTAAGGTCGAATCTACCCCAGCTTGCAGGGCTGAACCCGCAAAACCAAGTTCGGCGTCCTTATTGCCAAGAGCTGTGCGACAAGCGCTTAGCACCAACAACTCTACCGGAGGTTTAGACAGTTGTAGTTTATCTAGTTCATTGAGTCGAAGCTTGCGATCCCACAGCTGAATGTAGGAATTATTCGGAGCTCCAGGTTGGAACTCTGCATGAGTTGCCAGATGAACGATGCCATAGCCTTGCTGGCGTCGCTGAGCCGTTAAGTTATTCAACGTAAAGCGATCGTTCATCAACATCTTACCTCGCCACAGGTGCTCGGCAATTGTCGTTAACTCAAGTTGCACCCCAGGCAACGGGGGTTGATCGGTAAATTCAGAGGCTCCCATGGCAAGGACTTGGAGCGATCGAATATCTTTTTGGTGAGACGCTGTCAAGCTGAGTGTCGGTACCAAGCTAACACCATACTTCTCAACGAGAAAGCCTTTTCCATCGTGGAGCGCCGCTAGAGGGAGAGAACGCAGGCCTGCATCCATTGCAAATACTAAACTGTGGATGTCGCGTGCTTGTAATTCGCCTTCCAATGGTTCTATCAGCCAGCGGTACAGTTGCTGGGCTGAGCTGAGATAGTTAGTGCTGTTCGTGTTTTTAGGATTAGTCAGTTCTTGCTGAAATTTCTGAGCCACAGCCAGCACCTTAGCTCGCTCTGAACCGGGGACTCGATAGCGAATCGGCTCGCCTTTAGCTGTAACCATCAACAGCTCTAACTGGTCGTTTTGTCCGGGTAAAGAGCCAGCTTGTGGCTGGTTCAGTTCAGGGCGGCGGTGTCCAAACCGCCGATCGCGCGGCAGTTGTGAAGATGAGGACGGCGTAGCGGTGCTACTAGAGGTAGATTTTGACTTGGACTGAGCCTGAGATGAATCGTCAGACTGGGCAACAGAACTGGGTAGAAAATTAACATAAATCACTCCAGTTTTAATGCCAGTTGCTTGTTCGAGTTGGCTAATCCAATTGCGAACATCATCTTGGCTGTAAATTTTTGTAGCTGGCGATCGGTTGAAATAATTTTCAAATTCTCGCGTGAAGGATTCTTCTAGCCGATAAACTGGGTCTTTGTTAGTCGAAGGCCGCGTTGCCGTCGAATTTAAGCCAGCTTGCGTTGAAGTCCACAGGATCTCATTAGTACTGGTACTTTG
>DATNPC010000712.1:0-14750 GCA_036703375.1 Allocoleopsis sp. | reverse complement strand
GAAGGCAGAAGGCAGAAGGCAGAAGGAGCCACTAGCGTTTTAAGATCGAGGGGATAAAAACAGCAATAGAGTCATTTTGTAGGGCAAACGGCATGGATACAAAAGCGTTCAAGCGATCGCTTCACACTTCAGAGAATTACCACCGCAAGGGATTTGGCCACGAAGCCGAAGTCGCTACTCAGCTACAGTCGGAATATCAAAGCAGCTTAATTCAAGAAATTCGAGCCAATAACTATCAGCTCAAACGAGGAGATGTTACCATCCGGCTGGCAGAGGCCTTTGGTTTTTGCTGGGGCGTTGAGCGAGCGGTTGCCATGGCCTACGAAACCCGCCAACACTTCCCCACCGAGCGCATCTGGGTGACTAACGAAATCATTCACAACCCCTCTGTCAACCAACGATTGCAGGAGATGAATGTTGGCTTTATCCCAATCGAGCAAGGGCAGAAAGACTTTTCTCAGGTCGATAGCGGTGATGTCGTGATACTACCCGCGTTTGGAGCGAGCGTTCAAGAAATGCAGCTCTTGAACGACAAAAACTGCAAGATTGTCGATACCACTTGTCCTTGGGTGTCCAAAGTCTGGAATACCGTTGAGAAGCACAAGAAAAAAGACTACACCTCGATTATTCACGGCAAATACAAGCACGAAGAAACAGTTGCCACGAGTTCCTTTGCTGGCAAATACCTAGTAGTGCTGAACATGAAAGAGGCTGAGTATGTCACCGACTACATTCTCAACGGTGGCGACAAAGATGAGTTTATGACCAAGTTTAGCCGCGCTTGTTCAGCTGGCTTTGACCCAGATCGGGATTTAGAGCGCGTGGGGATTGCTAACCAAACCACTATGCTCAAGAGCGAAACCGAGCAGATTGGCAAGCTGTTTGAGCGCACGATGATGAAGAAGTATGGCCCGGCCAATCTCAACGAACATTTCCAAAGCTTCAACACCATCTGCGATGCGACTCAAGAGCGACAAGATGCCATGTTAGGGCTAGTCGAAGAAAAATTAGACTTGATGGTGGTGATTGGTGGCTTCAACTCCTCCAACACCACTCAGTTGCAACAAATCGCGATCGAGCGGGGTATTCCGTCCTATCACATCGATAGCGCCGCCCGGATTGAGTCCGGCAACCGACTGGAGCATAAACCCTTAGGACGCGATCTGGAAGTAACCGAGAATTGGCTGCCTCCTGGGAAAATTGTTGTAGGCATTACATCCGGAGCTTCGACGCCTGATAAAGTCGTGGAAGAGGTGATCGAAAAGATTTTTGAACTCAAAGTAATGCCTGCTTTGGTTTAACTAATAACCAAAAAGGTCTCAAGCCTTCGACTTTTAGTTGTGGAGAACAATTAATTAATTCAGCAAGAGCAAGCCCCTGACTTTTTGTTTTTGTTAGTGGGGACAATCCCAAATCCAAACTCGAATGACACTTTGTCCTCAGCTTTACCTCTTGGAAGCTGGGGATTCTTTTTGCGATCGCATTTGAGCCACGCCTTAAATCAATTTCTTTTGGCGGAAAGGGAGCCAGTCCAGTTGAGAATGGTAAAAGATTAATTTTATTTAGTATCTAAATATACAGAAATTTTGAGAGGTATGATAATTACGTGCTGTTGAATCTGCGATCGCGCTGGCAGCGCGTAAGACGACTTGTACGATTTGAAACACTTTATTTAGTTTTCACTGCTTACCCATCTACGTGAGAGTCGCAGGAACAGCTAAGGATAAATAGTTTGTGTAGCGGGATGTCTTTGACGATTGAGAGATTTTGAGAATTTAGGGGGGGCACTCACCTATGAAATCTCCTCGGCTACTTTTAAGCTTGTTGTTTTCTGCGGTTTCGTTGATAGGCGTGTTCTCGACTGCCTCGGCACTGGCTCAATCCATCACAGCCGCGAATGATGGTACGGGTACAACTGTGATTACCAATGGCAATCGCTTCGATATTCAGGGTGGAACGCGATCGCACGATGGAACCAATCTTTTCCACAGCTTTAACCAGTTCGATCTGGATGCGGGGCAAATTGCGAACTTTCTCGCTCAGCCGCCGACTCAGAATATTTTGGGGCGAGTCGTGGGTGGAAATGCCTCACTGATTAATGGACTCATTCAGGTGACGGGGAGTAATGCGAATCTTTACCTGATGAATCCAGCAGGAATTATTTTTGGTGCCAATGCCAGCTTGAATGTACCGGCAGCATTTACTGCAACGACAGCGAACGGGATTGGTTTTGATGCGGGTTGGTTTAATGCTTCGGGTACCAATGATTACGCCACATTGGTGGGGACTCCCAGCAGGTTTGCCTTTACGATGAATCAGCCTGGAGCAATTATCAATGCGGGAAACTTGGCAGTAGGCCAAGGACAACGTTTAACGTTGTTGGGCGGTACGGTGGTGAGTACCGGGGAACTCAAAGCAGAAGGGGGACAACTGACCCTAGCAGCAGTGCCGGGTGAAAATTTGGTGCGGATGTCTGAGAATGGGCATTTGCTGAGTTTGGAGTTTCAGCCCACTAGCAATGTAGGAACGCGAGGCGTTGCACCGTTACCCCAAAATTTTTCGGTGTTATCGTTACCCGAATTATTAACGGGTGGTGGTTTGCACAATGCTACGGGAATCGAGGTTAACAGTGATGGCACGATCGCGTTAACGAGTTCGGGTATCAATGTAGCCGTAGACGAGGGGACAGCGATTGCCTCTGGAATCCTCGACGTATCGGGGGAGACTGGGGGTCACGTCAATGTTTTGGGCGACAAGGTGGGTTTGGTTAGTGCAAATATCAATGCATCTGGCACGAATGGTGGCGGTACAGTCCTGATTGGCGGCGATTATCAGGGGAGTGGAACAGTTCCCAAGGCGTCTCGTACTTTTGTCAGCGGTGACTCTGCGATTAATGCTGATGCCCTAGTCAAGGGTGATGGAGGTCGGGTAATTGTCTGGGCAGATGAGGCAACCCGATTCTACGGCACAGTTACGGCACGGGGAGGAGTATTGAGCGGCAATGGTGGCTTTTCTGAAGTGTCAGGCAAGGCATTTTTTGACTTCGCGGGTATTGCCGATTTATCGGCCGCTCAAGGTCAATTTGGCACTTTACTCTTAGATCCAACCAATATCACTGTTGTAGCAGGTGGGAATAACCCTGCACAGTTAGTAGCCAACGATCAATTTGCCGATCCAGGGGTAGATAACACGATTAACAATGGCACGATTGACGCGGCAACTGCCAATGTCATCCTACAAGCAACGAATGATATTACGTTTAATGCACCTATTAACATTGCTGCAAATGGAGTGGGGCTTACGGCTGAAGCTGGCAACGATATTAATGTCAACGCCAATATCACCACTCATCAAGGAAACATTACCCTCAATGCCGATGCCGATAACAGTGGGACAGGCGCTCTCATTGTTACTAATGCTGCAATTAATAGCAATGGTGGCAACCTCACGGGAATTGGCAGGGGAAGTCAAACTTCACCTTTTGCTCCTTTTGGAGCTGAGGTTGGCATCTATCTGAATAACAGTAGCTTTAGTGCTGAAGGCGGCAATATCAACCTCACTGGTACCGGGAGCGTTGGTAATGGTCACGGGATCTGGATTGATAACGGTAGCGTCGTAGATACGACCGGGACTGGGACAATTACCCTGGTGGGTACTAGCAGTGATGGATATTTAGGAGAAGCAATCACGATTTCTGACGCAGGTTCCATCGTCTCCTCAGTGGACGGCGACATCACTATGATTGGGACGAATAGCGGGACTGTGGACGATGCCATCGGTATTCTTCTTCAATATGGCAGTCTGGTGCGCTCAACTGGCAGCGGAACTATTAACTTCACTGGCATGGGTGGAAGTGGGGGAACTGCCAGTTCTGGGATTCAATTGTCCTCTGGGAGCGTGGTGGAAGCAACTGGGACAGGGACGATTACTCTGGACGGCACAGGTGGGAACGGAACGGATCGGAATGTCGGGATATTCATTTCTGGGTCATCCTCTCAAGTCAGTGCAGTCAATGGAAATGTGAATCTGATTGGAACTGGCAGGGGAACCGGAAATGACAACCACGGTATTTTGGTTAGCAGTGGTGGTGCTGTGCAAGCGGTTGGAGCGGGAAGTATTACTCTAACAGGCACTAGTAATGCAACTGGCAACAATAACGACGGCATTTCGATTTATGATGGCGGCGTCGTGGAAGCTACCGAGACGGGAAATATTACCTTGAATGGTCTTGCTAGTGGGGTGGCTGACAATCAGGGAATAGCAATTGGGGGGTTAGCGCCTGGGCTTCTAAACGCTAGCGTTAGCTCGGTCAATGGCAGTATCAAATTGATCGGTACGGGGGCTGGAAATCAAAGTGGTCTTTTTGATAACCATGGAATTTTGATTTTCGGCAGCGGTGTGGTGGAATCGACTGGAACAGGGTCAATTACTCTAGAGGGTAGTGGTGCCAATGGTGCAGCAGGAATTCGCTTGTTGGAGAACGCATCGATTAACCCAACTAATATGGGTAGCGGTACTGTTACCCTCTCCGCCGATGAAATTGACCTCGATAACACGACCCAAATCAGAGGCATTGGCATTCTCCAGTTACAAACCCTTGACCCCAATTTAGGCATCACTGTCGGCGGCACCACCGACGACGCTCGATTGAATCTAGATGCCAGCGAACTCAATACTCTACAAAATGGGTTTTCTCAGATCTTCATCGGCAGGGAGAACGCTAGTAGCACTATTGCCTTGACCGGTAACGTTACCTTCAATGACCCTACGATCGTGCGATCGCCTTTTGGCTCAGGTTCTATCAATACCACAGGTTTTACCCTCACCGGAGCCGACAATGCAACGCTGACCCTGCTAGCCAACCAAAACATTACTACAGGCGATATCATCAATCCCGGTCGAACAATTACGATCGCGAGCAGCAGTGGCAGTATTAATACTAGTTCTGGGACGCTCAACTCCAGCTCCACGACTGGCAATGGAGGAGCCATCACCCTCACGAGCAATACAGGAGCCATCACGACCAGTGACCTCAATTCATCCGGAGCGGTTAACGGTGGAGCCATTACTCTCACAGCCGCTCATGGCAACCTCAGCACCGGCAGTTTGAACTCCTCCTCGTCCCCTCCTGGACCAACTCAAGCTGGCAGTGGAGGAGCAGTTGCACTCACAGCGACTCAGGGTAACATTGCGATCGCAGGTAATATTAACACCTCGACGGGTAACCGAGGCGGTACTGGAAACGGTGGAACTGTCGATATCAATGCTGGCAATGGCATCGCATCAGGCAATATCGACACCTCTTATTTAAGTAGAGACACAGCCGGTAATGGGGGAACAATTACCCTCGCTACGACCAGTGGCAATATCACGACAGGCAATCTTAAATCTACCTCCTCTCAAGGTTTTGGTCTGACTGGCAATGGAGGAGGCATTGCGATCGCTGCTGCTAACGGCAATATTACAACTGGCAACCTCGACTCGTCTTCTTCCAACCAGTCGAACAGCGCTGGCAATGGGGGGGCAATTGCTCTGACGGCAGCTAATGGGATTACAACTGAGGCCATCAATTCCAGTAGTATTTTCCCGACTAATGCTCCTTCGACAGCGATTCAGGGTGGGACTGTGACGAACAACTCTAGCTCCACGACGGGAAATGGAGGAAGCATCACCCTCATCAGTAAGGAAGGAGCCGTTACGACCAACGACCTCAATTCATCCGGAGCTGTGAATGGTGGGAACATGCTCGTTCAAGCCAACACCCAAATTGTTACTCAACAAATCAACACCAGTGGTGCAACAGGCAAAGGTGGAAATGTTACACTCGACCCGATAGGAGACATTCAAGTTAGCTCGATTAACGCCCAAGGCGGTAACACAGGCGGTATCGTTGACATTACAGCCGGAAACTTTTTCCGAGCCACTGACACCTTCATGGCTGCCAATGGATTAAACGCCAGCATCTCCACAATTGGCGGTAGCAGTGGAGGAGACATCATCATTCGACACGGAGGAAACGGCGTAACTCCCTTTATCGTCGGCAATGCCAACACGAACGGCACAGCAGATGCCATCACGACAGGCAACTTCACCATTGCCCCCATTCAAATAGTTCCCTACACCTGCACTCTCGGCAACATTCAAATTAGTAGCGTTGACCAGCCCCCCAGCCTTGCTACCGATTTAGCGTCATCTCCCGAACAATCTTCCGAACCTTTAGAATCTGGAGAACTACCCTCGGTAACGGTGAACCCCAGCGTTGCTCAAAACGTTGACCTCATCGCAACTCAGGTCGAGCAAACCTTTACCAGTGCATATCAGAACTATTGGGGCGACAGCCAGACAAGCCCTTCCGCTCCTAAAATTGTCTCTCTCCCCGAAGCTCAGAGCCAGCTACAACAGATCGAAAAAGCAACTGGGATTAAACCCACTCTCATCTATGCCTTTTTTGTCCCGACATCCGTTTCCGCTCAAACGCCCACGACCAATTTGACATCTCAATCCCACCCACCTCAAGACAACGACGAACTCGAACTAATCCTCGTCACCTCCTCAGGAAAACTGATTCAACAACGGATAGCCGGAGCAACGCGGGTTAAAGTTCTAGAAATGGTGAACAAATTGCGGAGTGAAATTACGAATCCTATCAAGCAACGCAGCACCAGCTACTTAGAACCCGCTCAACAACTCTATCAATGGTTAGTCGCTCCCTTAGAGAAGGACATTCAAGCTCAACATATTCATAACCTCGTGTTCATTACGGATGCTGGGTTACGCTCTCTGCCCTTAGCTGCACTGCATGATGGCTCCGGCTTCATCATCGAACGATACAGCGTCGGGTTAATGCCCAGTCTCTCTCTCACCGATACGCGCTATGTGAATCTTAAAAACACTCAAGTCTTGGCCATGGGAGCGAGCCAATTTCGTGACCAAAAACCTTTACCCGCAGCATCAGCCGAGTTGTCTATTATTACCGAGAAGCTGTGGCCGGGAAAATCTTTTCTCAACAACGCCTTTACCTTAGAGAACCTCAAAGCTGCTCGTGCTGCACAGCCCTTTGGCATTATCCATTTAGCCACCCATGCCGACTTTCAACCGGGGAAACCCTCTGACTCCTATATCCAACTGTGGAACGATAAACTACGACTCGACCAACTGCGCCAACTCGGTTGGAATAACCCGCCAGTAGAGCTATTAGTTTTAAGTGCCTGTCGCACGGCTGTGGGAGATGAGCAAGCAGAGTTAGGGTTTACAGGGTTAGCAACCCTATCAGGTGTCAAGACAGCACTGGGAAGTCTTTGGTCTGTTAGCGATGAAGGTGCACTAGGGCTAATGAGTGAATTCTACGGACAATTGAAGCAAGCGCCGATTAAAGCCGAGGCACTTCGGCAAGCGCAGTTGGCAATGCTCAAAGGTCAGGTGCGATTGGCAGGAGGAAAGTTAGTCACTAGTCATGGCAGTTTTCCTCTCCCGCCGGAACTGGCTACACAGGGAGACAAAAACTTCTCTCATCCCTACTACTGGAGTAGTTTTAGTATGATTGGTAGTCCTTGGTAGCTGCGACAAAGGACTTAGTCAACGCCACTTGACCGGGATAAGCTATCGGTAGAGAGAGGCAATCATCGTTTCCCCACGCTATTGTTTTCGGCAATTAAGTTAACTTCAAAAAGTAAAGCAGTCTGTCAGTCGTATAAGCTATGAAATTTGTGTCCGACCCGCCGATCGCGGTCAAAATCCGTAAGATGAAGCAACGGGTACGGTGGCAAGAGCCGATCCTAGTCGAGCGGGAGATTGACCAAACTCGGCTGGCGTTTTGCGATCGCATTTCGGACAATCCTGAATTCTCGTTTCTCGTCATCGGTGATAGTGGGTCGGGCTACCATCAAAAGCACAATCCCCAACGAGAGATTGCCGAGCAAATGCTGGCTCACCTGGACAATTGCCGCTTTGTGTTGCACACTGGCGATGTCATCTATTTAGTGGGTTCCAGCGAGTACTACCACAAAAACTTTATAGAACCCTACCGCGAGTTTCTCGTCGGTGGAGAACAGCCAGAACGCATTGCCTACGACCAAATGGTCTTCAAATACCCATTCTTACCCGTACCGGGGAATCACGATTACTACGACTTGCCAGTACTCTATGGCCTGCTGACAGGAAGTACTCGCCTTTTACGCAATCTGCTGCCGTCCAGACTCGATCTGGATGTTGGCTGGCATGGCTCCTATCAAGGGAAAGCTTACGCTAAAGCCTTTCTCGACTACCTTCAATGTATAGCATCTAAAGAAGACCTCATCCGTCATCTCGATCGCCATTACACTGGAAAAACAGAAACAGGTCGCTGCCTACTTTACGACCCCGATCGCTTTACCCGCTTACCCAACCGTTATTACACCTTCCGCACGGGTGGCATTGATTTTTTCGCACTTGACTCGAATACCTTTAACGATCCTCTCCCCATCCCAAAAACCCGAGAAGGGGCAGACTATCGTCAATTCTTGAAACAGCGTCGCAACGAGCTAGAGCAGCAGAAACAAAAAATCCTCGAAACATCCAATAAACTCAATGCTGAGTCGCCAGAAGGCGCAGAACAGCTCGATGATCTCCGTTCCAAATTGGCACAACTGGAAGAGGTAGAGGTGGACATTGATAAGCAACTATCAGCCGACGTTACCACTGTCACCGACCAGGAACAACTCGATTGGTTACAGAAACGCTTAATTGAGTCTTGGCATACCCAAGAGGTACGCGGCCGCGTGATTTACTTCCACCATCCTCCTTACGTAACTGAAGCCACAAAGTGGCACCAAGCGCAGACGTTAGCCATTCGCTATCGACTGCGCCAAGTCCTTGATGCCGTATCTGAAGCAGTTGGCTCGTTGACCGACGGGCGTCCGTTAGTCGATTTGATTCTCAACGGTCACGCTCACTGCTTAGAATACCTCCGCACGGAAGACACGGGACACGCTGACTCCCACCTGAACTGGATTGTGTGTGGGGGGAGCGGTCATAGCCTGCGCCGTCAACGCAGGGAAGGCCCGGACTTGATGGAAAAGGTTGCCGATGTCGAGGGCAAGAAGACTCGCTTAGTGGCGCGTTCCCGGCTTTATCTCGGTCGGAATGGTCGCGGTTCCCAAACGCGGCGACCTTACTCATTCTTGCGGATCGATGTCGCTGGCGGTCAGCACCCCAAGTTTCGCGTGCAACCGTTGATTAGCGAACGATTTCGACGAGACTGGAACTATAGCGCCGTTGAGGCATTTACAATTTGATTTTCCCAGAAGGGCGATCGCACTGTAGCTCGTACAGGATAAAGTGCGATCGCGCTATACGCAAGTTACTGTTCAAGTTTTTCGGCTGGAGTCGAGCGATCGCAAAAGTCTCTAAACCCGCTCCAGATACGAGCTTTTGGTTCTAGAACATTGGAGGCTACTCTTATCCATAATTTTTCTCAATGCTTGTGTTATTTCTACTCAAAGAGTCTGGTTCTAAACAAGAACAAATTGAGCGACGTAGGAGCAGAACGGATTGACCTATAGCGGTTCTTCTGTCAGCTACCAGCTTTTTTGTTTCCTTGCTAGGTCTAGGTTTCACGCTTTCTTCGCTGTACCTCATTCAACTGAAAGCCGCTACATATTCACAGATACACACCAGGAGTAGCATTTCATGACTAAACAACTCGATCCAACAAAACGGCGTAACAAAACGTTCATCCGCTGGTTACTCCAAGAAGAGCGCAGCGAAGGGGAAGAACATCATCGACAACATCCTTGGTGGCAGGTGATGTGCCTCACGGGTGTGGATTATTTCTCAACTCTGGGTTATCAACCCGGTATTGCCGCCTTAGCCGCCGGTGCGCTTTCTCCTCTAGCGACTCTCATTCTGGTTCTGCTGACTTTATTCGGGGCATTGCCAATCTACCGACATGTTGCAAGGCATAGTCCGCATGGGGAAGGCTCGATCGCAATGCTCGAACATTTGCTCCCTTGGTGGCAAGGCAAATTATTCGTACTCTGCCTACTGGGCTTTGTGGCAACCGACTTTATCATTACTATTACCCTCTCAGCGGCTGATGCCACTGCTCATATTATCGAAAATCCCCTAGTCCCACATTCGCTTGACCATCCAATCTTGATTACCCTTGTGCTGATAGCATTACTCGGCACCGTTTTCCTCAAGGGGTTTCGAGAAGCGATCGGAATTGCTGTCTTTTTGGTGGGATCCTATCTCCTGTTAAACCTTGTTGTTATTGGCAGAGGCGTATATGAAGTCTTTCTTCACCCCTCTGAACTCGCTAACTGGCAGGGCTCACTTTTCACTAGCTATCACAATGACCCGTTGCTCATGCTTGGTATCTCTATCCTGCTATTCCCGAAGCTGGCATTAGGCTTGTCAGGCTTTGAGACAGGCGTAGCAGTTATGCCTCTGGTTAAGGGTTGCAGCAGTGATACTCGGAGAAAGCCGAAGGGACGCATCCATAACACCCACAAACTCCTCATGACGGCTGCCGTAATCATGAGCTTCTTTTTGCTCACCAGTAGCATAATTACGGTACTCCTGATTCCCGCCGCAGAATTTCAACCTGGCGGCAAAGCTAATGGACGTGCACTGGCTTATCTGACCCATCAGTATCTCGGAAATGGCTTTGGTACCCTTTACGACTTGAGTACCATCTGCATTTTGTGGTTTGCAGGCGCATCGGCAATGGCAGGACTGCTCAATATCGTCCCCCGCTACCTGCCGCGCTATGGCATGGCACCCGACTGGACGCGGGCAACGCGGCCTTTGGTGATAGTCTATACCGTTATTGCCTTTGCGGTCACTATTCTCTTCAAGGCTGATGTTGATGCTCAAGGCGGGGCTTACGCAACCGGCGTGTTGGTGCTCATGTCTTCTGCTGCCGTGGCTGTTACGCTACTAGCCCATAGCCACAGATCGAAGATAGGAACGATCGCTTTTGGCATCATTTCGCTGTTATTTATCTACACCACGATTGTCAATATCATTGAGAGACCAGAGGGGATTAAGATCGCTGCGTTCTTTATCGCTGCTATCGTCCTGACATCACTCATTTCACGCGTGTGGCGGTCTACTGAACTTCGGGTTGAGCGACTGGACATTGATGAGACTGCCCGTCACTTTATTACCCAAGAAAGCGAACGGGAGATACGATTGATCGCTCATCGCAGGAACACGGGCAGTCCGCGAGAGTATTTTTTAAAGGAAAAAGAAGTGCGCGAAGACCATCATATTCCGCCTACCGATTCCATCCTCTTTCTAGAGGTTCGAGTATCCGATGCCTCGGAATTTGAAGGTATCATCCGAGTCACAGGGGAGGAAGTCGATCGTTACCGCATCTTGCGTGCCGAGAGTGCAGCAGTTCCTAATGCGATCGCGGCTATACTTCTTTATATTCGAGACCAAACTGGTCAGATTCCCCATGCTTATTTCGGTTGGGTAGAGGGCAACCCCATCCAATACTTATTGCGCTTCATCTTATTTGGCGAGGGCGATATTGCCGTGGTGACTCGTGAAGTCCTGCGTAAGGCCGAGAGGAATCCAGAAAAACGTCCTGCCATTCATGTTGGGGGTTAGTGGTTAGTGGTTAGTTGTTAGTTGTTAGTTGTTAGTTGGAGTAGAAGTTAAACGCCTAGGTTTAAAACTAGCTCCTACTAACTACTAACTATTAACCACCAACCAAATAGTCTTGCGCGTCGAGCAAGACTCCCTGCAAAATTGGGATGCTCTCATAGAACTGCTCAAAGCAATTGATTCGTAATTATCGCTACTTAGCCAGCACTCTCATTGCTGCCCTGGGAATTGTTTTAGGTGTTAGAGGTATTCACGAACACGTATCATCTCAGCCACCTGCTACCCCTTCACCAACGCCAACTCCTCAAACGCGGTTAACTCCATCATCATCCTCTCCAGCTAAACCCTCACCCGATCGCTCGCTAACTGCACTCTACCAATTACGCGATCGCTTGCAAGGTGAAGCAAATAAATTTTCCTCCATTTTCGATTCAGCGACATTTGTCAATGCGTCTGAATATCAGAGTATGGTGCAGCGACGCCAGACACTCCTAGCGCAAATTCAGGATGTTGACGGCCAAATTCAGGCGAATAAAAACGGGCAAGCGAGTTGGAATGAAGCCTTAAACCGAGCGGCTCAAGCTGCACAAATGGGGCGTTTGCCTCGTCCCTCTGCTGCGACTTGGCAGAAAGCGAAATTCTTTTGGGAAAAAGCGATCGCGTCCCTACGTGAAATTCCACCTCACTCGGCGTTAAAACCTCGTGCTGACCGAAAAATTAAAGAGTATCAGCAGCACTTATCCGATGCCAAGGATGAACTCGCTAAAGCGGAAACTCAACTTCTAGGCGCGATCGTTAAGCAAAGCGGGCTCTCTAGTCAAGCAAGGGTTACAATCTGCAACCTTTCGGGAGAATGTCGGAATTGGAATGGCGATCGACCTCTGGCAAAACCAGCTAGCTTGAATAAAATTCCGATTGCCATAGCCTTATTACACAAAGTCTCTACGGAAAATATCAGCCTCAACGCACCCATTAACGTTACGGCTGGAAACTTTACAGAAGATGGCAGTGCCCAAATTCAGGTGGGACGTCGTTATCCGTTAAAAACACTATTAACAGAGATGATTACTCATAGTAGTAATATTGCTGGCAATCAATTCATTGATTACCTGGGTTGGGATTACATTAATCAAGAGTTGAGAAAGCGCGGCTATCGAGTGACTAGGGTTGGCTCAAAATTTGTTGGACAACAGGTGATGCCTGCAAATATTGCCAAGGGAGGTAGCATTCTATCTAGCAACGAACTCACGCGAATGATGGTGGACATCTACAATCGCAAACATTCGGGTGATGAAGTCTTGATTGATGCCTTAAATCATCAACATAATCCTTATCTGGGACGTGTGGCTTTACAAGCCACACCTGCGCGATGGCTGGGTGAAAAAACTGGGGAAAGTTCCACAGTTCAGGGAACGACTTTCGCCTTCAATCTGGCTGGGGATACTTACATTCTCACCGCGATCGATACTCCTGGTAATAGAGAAGCGAATATTCGTCGCTGTATCGCGCAACTCGTTAATTCCATTGCCAAACACGGCTATCTTTGAGTCGAATGTCACTGAAATAACATAGGTTCGTAGTCGGCACTTCAGTGCCAGCAGCGCTAAAGCGCTTACTACAAACGCTTAAGTCAGTGCCATTCATCTTTGAGTCGCTTCAAATCATCTCCTGTCGAAGCTCGAACTTCTTGCATAAGTAACAAAGCCCTAAGAGATACATACAAGCGTTACATCACAACACTTTAACGCTTACAACAGACCTTATAGAATCGCAGGGAGCTAATGATGCAGGGAAACACAGTTCAATTTGTCAATTGCGAATGTGGATTGCTTTACATGCTCGACGGGCAGCGAGATTCAGCTCATGTGATTCATTGCCCTGCATGCGGTCAAACTCCTCGAATCGAACACGTCGATCCGTCTATTCCTTCTAATTTCAAGCAACGCTTAGCATCGCTTTGGCGAGGATATGTTGTTTCGGGCGTATTGCCGATTGCCACCCTCATCTCTCTGATGATTCTTTTGCCCGCAATATTATCCCAACAAGCTCAACCACATACGGGTTCAGCACCATTACAGTCTGCACTTGAACCAAGTTCCAGCCGTTCTTCCATTTCTCTGCGTTGATATTCTAGTGCAGCGCGGTAGAAATAACCCACCAGTTAAAAAATGTTGAAAAGCTTACTGTAACAGCTTTACTCCCTTCTGCCTTCTGCCTTTTTACTTCTGCCTTCTTGCACTAGTGAGGTAAGCTGAGCAAAAAAAAACCCTACCATTGGGTAGGGTCTATCTAGTTCTTTTGTACCAACAAGGTCTAATCTTCTGTAAAGGCGTTTATCTGTCATCAGATTTGCGATCGCGTTCATCGAGTTTGAGTTGAAGAATCTTTTTCTGGGTAAGTCGGATGGGACGATTCTTGAAATATTCGTAGACGCCCTCATAGGCATTCTTCACCGTGTATAACCCTTGCCTCACTTCGTTGATTTGAAGGTCATCATTGTTTGTGTGTCTTATACCACTGGGATTAACCATAGCTTTTTCCTAATTAATCAGCTTTGAGAGAATATCCGCCCATATTTTCGCTGCTTCTACGATATACGCTCTTTTATCCTCTAACCATAATGTAGCTTCAAGAGGAGTGGTGGTATCTATCGAAAGATTACCAATCAGATTAAGATTACTAATACTTTCTGCTCCTAGGGATACTTCGCCTAAATCAAATAAGGGAACGCTGAGCATCGTTTTTCGTTCTTTCGGGATTTTGTTGCGCTGCTCTCTCGTCATTTTCCAGTCCTGAAAATTGTTCCTCAGAGCATCGAGATCGGCAAATGTCGGTTGGCAGTTAGACCAAGCAAAGCCGCTACACCCTCCATCAATCGCTAATTCCAAATCGATGTCGGAGTCATTATCCATGCCATACTGATACACGACTATTCGCGTGCTTCGACCCGTGGGCAGCATAATACAGCAACGGACATTTTCGGCTGGGGTATTCTTTTCGATGTTTTCAGCTAGCGCTTGCAATACGGGAATGACTAAATAAGGTGGAGCATGCAGAGCCTGTAGTTGCTCGATTTGATTTTCTGCCTGTTTCCACTGCGGAGCCCTTTCGCCGAAAAAGGTGTGGGTATCAAAGTATCCTTTGGTAAATAGCCGTTC